>CAIMNN010000353.1 GCA_903842845.1 uncultured Acidobacteriaceae bacterium
ATGCTCGCTCTGGTCATCCTGGCCATCGCCGGCATCACCGCGACCGTCACACTGAGCGGCTGCGGAGCCAACACTGCTGCGGTTTACCAGATCCAGGTAACCGGCACCAGCGGTTCACTGGTCCACTCCACTACGTTTGACATCGTGGTTGAGTAAGCAACACAAAAAGAGCATAGAACCACTGCGGCCCCTCTTCGGAGGGGCCGCAGTGTTTTTGGGCTCAAGTTTTCAAACTGGTTGTGTAGAGCAAACTATATATAGTTCTCAGGCGTAACGGCTCAGCGCCTCGCAGGCACGGTCCAGGTCCGGCTGGCGCTTGCCAAAGCAGAAGCGCAACAACGTCTCGCCGCCCTCGACAAAGAATGCCGACCCCGGCACGCTGGCCACGCCCGTAGCCGCAAGCAGCGCCCGCGCCCGTTCCGATGCTGTGTTGCCCGGAACCTTTGCCGCTTCAGCCAATATGTAATAAGCTCCCTTGGGCAGCGTCGGATGCAACCCGGCCGCCGTCAGAGCAGCGCAGGTCTGGTCGCGCTTCTGCTGGTACTCGCCCCGCAACCCGTCATAAAACGAATCGGGCAACTCCAGCATCCCCTTCAGCGCGCCATACTGCAACGCCGAGGGCGCGCATATATATGTCAGGTCGTGGAAGTACCCGATAGCCGGAATCAGCGACGCTGGCGCGACCATGTAGCCGAGCCGCCAGCCGGTGATGCTGAACGTTTTTGAGAAGCCGGAGATTGTTATCGTCCGCTCGGCCATACCTGGCAACGTCGCCAGGCTGATGTGCTCGACACCGTCAAACAAAAAATTCTCGTAGATCTCGTCGGTGAAGACCATCAGATCATGCTCAATGGCCAGCGCCGCAACCGATTCCAACTCGATGCGCGAGAAGACCTTGCCCGACGGGTTAAGCGGGGTATTAATAATGATGGCCCGCGTCTTCGGCGTTATCGCCGCCCGCAGACTGTCAACATCCAACGCCCACTCCGGCGCAGCCAGAGGAACCGCCACCGGCTTCACACGCAGCGCCAGCATTGTGCTCCAGTGGTAGCCGTAAAACGGCTCAAACAGGATGACCTCGTCGCCGGGATTCAGCAGCGCCAACGCCGAAGCATAGAGCGCGCCCGTCGCCCCGTTCGTCACCAAAATTTCCTTCTCCGGGTCGGCATTGATGCCGTTCCGTCGCGCCAGCTTCTCCGCAATCGCAGCCCGAAGCGGTGCAATCCCATCCAGCCGCGTGTAGATATTGCGGCCTTCGTGGATTGCCTCAATCGCGCCTTCGGCAACCTGCGCCGGCAGCTCTGTGTCGCAGATGCCCTGCGCCATGTTGATGCCGCCCGCGCGCTCGCACTCCACGCTCATGGCGCGAATCTCGGACTGAATGATGAGTGGGGCAATCTGGCTCAGGGTCCGGGCTTTGCTTCTGGTCATTGCTCTCCGTAATCAGAAAGAGTAAATGTGGCTCCCTTCATCGTCTAGCCTCACCTTCTGCTTGTCAACGCATCCACAGGTCTTGCCTAGGGCTCACTCATCTTTTTCTCAACCCCGCCGATGAACACTTTGCTGGCGAGCTTCCTGTAGCGTCCAGATATGAGGAGGGGTGCATTGACAACAACGGACAACACACCTTCCTTGGAGGCCCTCGTGGCGCCACGCCTGATGAGACATGAGGACGGAGAAGACCGCTTTGACCCGGTCGGCGTCAGCAGCGCATGGCGCAAGCTGATGGCCCAGGCACGCCTGGCCTCGCCCCATCTGCGCCTTGCAACAATCGAAGGCGAAGCCGGCACCGGCAAATCTCTGCTCGCACATTATCTGCATCGCAACTCGCCGTTGCAGCAGGTTCCCTTCCTCCGCCACGATGCGCGCGAATGGGTCGCCAGCGAGACCGACCTCTCCAGCATGCAGGGCTTCCTCTATCTTGACCGCGTCGAACTCCTCGAACCGCCCGGACAAAACCTCCTCCACGGCTTGGTCCGCGCCTATCAGGAGAGCCGCATGCGGCAGCTGGCCCTCATCGTCTCAACGCAAAGCTCGCTCCATCTCCTCGCCGGGCGCGGCCAGTTCCTCCCCGACCTCGCCTTCCGCCTCGCCGCCGTCCGCTTCGCCATCCCTCCGCTTCGCCAACGCAAAGAGGACATCCCCCCAATCGCCCAGGCACTGCTCGACCGCACCGGCTACCGCTACCAGATGCGCACAGCCATGCTCGGCCCTGGTACCATGCCCATCCTCCTGCAACACAACTGGTCTGGCAACATCCGCGAGCTCGCTTGTGTACTGGAGTCGGCGCTACTTGAGTCGGCTAACGGCGTCATCCAGCCCTCCGATCTCAACCTCCAGCAAGGCCTGCATCTCGCCAACGGAAATTTCAACGCCGCAGCAAAACCTGCGCAATTCACTGAGACCAGCGGCTACCTCCGCCAGCTAGCCCAACCCGCCGAGTCCGAGCCCGAGGTCACCAACCTCGATGAGATGATTCGCCGCCACGTCCTGCACGTCCTCCGCCTCAGCCACGGTAATAAGCTCCGCGCCGCCCATCTGCTTGGCATCAGCCGCTCAACGCTTTACCGCATCATTGGCGATGTCAGTTAAGCGGCACGCTTGCGGGTTAAATATGTGTTCATGGTTAACGTTAAGTTCATCTAAATTATGAATTTTCACTGCGATGCAACTTCCAGTCACGTTTCCGCGTGATTTAGCTCACATACACTTGTGTCGTCCCCTCAAGTATCAATGTGAATGTGCAAGCTGCACGGCAAACTGCAGGTGAGGTTTGGTTTCTACAGACATTCATCACATCTCAAGCGCCGGGAAGCAATGCCATAAGGGGATTGGCCTCATGAATTCATTCAAGAACGCGGGACATTTACTCCGCTTTGCAGGGCTCTTTGTCATCGCCTTCGTGCTCTTTTTGGTCATACGACACTACTACGTGCCAAAGAGCTTCGGTCAGTACGGGCATTACCGCGGAGATGCCATCAAGGACGACGCGGCCCGGCCCACGTTTTACGCCGGCCATGACACGTGCGAGACCTGCCACGCCGACATCGCAACCAAAAAATCCGGCGGCCCGCACGCGCATGTGAACTGCGAAGCCTGCCACGGCCCGCAGGCCATCCACGCCCTCGCCGACGACCCGACCGCGCACATTCCGGTCAAGCCTGACAGCGCCACCCTCTGCATCAAGTGCCACGCAGCCAGCCTGGCCAAGCCCAAAAAGTTCCCGCAGGTCAATGAAGACCACTCGATGGGAATGCCCTGCATCACCTGCCACACCAATCCCCATTCCCCGGCCATTGACACGACTGGCACTGGAGGTAAGAAATGAAGATGAACCGGCGTCAAGTCCTTATCCTGCTGCCGGCCGCAGCCATCGCCTGGGAATCCCTCATGGCGGGCACGCCCGAAGAAGCACCCAACTACAAGCTCAGCGACCACTGGTGGAGCATGCTCATCGATGTCTCCAAGTGCATCGGCTGTGGCAACTGCGTCCGCGCCTGCTCACAGGAGAACAAAGTTCCCGAAGGCCATTTCCGCACCTGGGTCGAGCGTTATCACGTCGACGACGAGCACATGACCGAACCTCAGGTCATCTCGCCCAACGGCGGATTCGACGGCTTCCCGGCGGCCACCGATGACAGCGGGAAATATTTCTTCGTGCCCAAGCTCTGCAATCACTGCGCCGATTCGCCGTGCACGCAGGTCTGCCCAGTCGGGGCCACCTTTGTCACACCGGATGGCGTGGTCATGGTCGACCGCACTTACTGTCTGGGATGCGCCTATTGCGTGCAGGCCTGCCCTTACGGCTGCCGCTACATTCATCCCGAGCTTGAAGTCGCCGACAAGTGCGACCTCTGCTATCACCGCATCACCAAAGGCCTGACCACCGCCTGCTGCGAGAACTGCCCCACAGCCGCGCGGCAGCTGGCCGACCTCAAGAACCCGAAGGACCCGATCCACGCGTTCCTCCGGACCCACAACGTTCAAGTGCTCAAGCCGCAGATGGCCACAGGCGCCAAGGTCTTCTACAACGACCTCGACGGTTCGGTCCACTAGAAAGCGGTTTTGGTGAGGCACGGCCTGCGCTGTGCCGCGAGTTTGATATGAGAGTTTCCGGGGGTTTTAACCCCCAAGGGGAATCGCAATGAATGGTGTTGAAGGCTTCATGTATCCAAACGAGATCGGGTTGCAATGGAGCATCCTGATCGTCCTCTATCCTTACATCACGGGATTGGTCGCCGGCGCGTTTATTCTCGCGTCGCTCGTCCGCGTCTTCCGCGTTGAGGCCGTGCGGCCAACCTATCGCCTGGCCCTTCTGACCGCGCTGAGTTTTTTGCTGGTGGCCCCGCTGCCGCTTCAGTTGCACCTCGGCCACCCGTTGCGCTCGCCTGAGATGTACTTCACGCCGCATAGCAGCTCGGCGATGGCAATGTTCGGCTACGTCTACCTCTGGTACCTGATGGCCGTGCTCGTCTTTGAGATCTGGCTCGACTACCGCGCCGAGATCGTACAGAAAGCGCAGTCGACCAAGGGCCTCCTCGGCTTGCTCTACAAGGTCATGACGCTCGGCAACTTCAACATCAGCCACGAGGCGCTTGAACTCGACGAGAAGATCGGCTGGGTCGTCACACTCATCGGCATCCCCTCGGCCTTCATTCTCCACGGCTATGTCGGCTTTATCTTCGGCTCCATCAAGGCCAATCCCTGGTGGAATTCGCCGCTCATGCCTGTCGTGTTCATCTTCTCCGCCATGGTCTCCGGCATCTCCGCCGTCATGCTCCTCTATATGGCCACCACCAAGATCCGCGGTCTCAAGATCGACGTCGCATGCGTCGACACCATCGCGATGTACCTCTTCTACACCTTCATCATCGACTTCGCCATCGAGTCGCTCGACCTCATTCATCGCATCTACGAGGCCGACGAGTCCTTCCGCAGCCTTAACTTCATGGTCCACACCAAGCTCTACATTCCGCACATCGTCATCCAGATCATGCTCGGCACGCTGACGCCGCTCATCATTCTGGCCACCACGCAGCTGGTCAAATTCAACGAGACCATCCGCAAGCGCCTGTACGTCATCGCCGGTTCTCTCATCCTCATCGGCGTCTTCGCAATGCGCTGGAATGTCGTCATCGGTGGCCAGCTCTTCTCCAAGAGCCTGCTCGGCTACACCACCTACAAACTCGCACTGATCACCAAGGAAGGCCTACTCGTGGCCATCGCTCTCACACTTCTGCCGCTTGTCTTCCTGTATGTCATGGTACGCATCCTGCCTCCTTGGCCTGAGAAGCAGAACAACGCGCTCGCCAGCGGCGATTAACCGGCACTGCTTCAAATTCAACTTACGGGTGGATTTAAAATGACTCTTCCCGAAGCAAACGAAAAAAACTGGGCGCGTCTGATCGAAAGATTAGACGCGCTTGAAGCAAGGGTCTACGCACTCGAGCATCACGAAGCGCCCGTCGCGGATGAGAACTCCGTCGCTCGTGCCGCGCTCTCACAAGCTGACGCCACCCCTGCCACCGACAAACAGCAAAGCGGCTTCTTCCCTGTGCTGGGCAAAGCCCTGCTCGGCATCGCCGGCGCATACTTACTACGCGCAGTGGCCGAATCCGGTGCAGTCCCGCGCCTCGTCGTCGCGCTCGTCGCCATCCTCTTCGCGTCCGGATGGCTTCTCTACGCCCGCCGCGTCTCAGCAGACAAATTCGCCAGCACCGTCTACGCCGCAACAAGCGCGCTGATCTTCGCCCCCATGCTCTGGGAGCTGGTGCTCAAGTTCAACCTCCTCAGCCCCGAGTACGCGGCGCTCGTCCTGGCACTCTACGCCGCGCTCGCCACTGCGCTCACGTGGAGCAAAGTCACAACCACGGAAAGCCCACTCGCTAGCTCCATCAGCGACCTCACTGCCATCGCGCTTGCAATCGGTCTGGCCTTCGCAACCCATCACCCTGCGGCATTCTTCCTTGTCCTCGCGCTGCTCGCAGCCAAAAGCGAGAGCTTCAATCTGCTCCATCGCCCCAATCAGCTGCGCTGGCTCCACGCACTTGCCTTAGACTTCACACTCTGGGCGATTCTCTTCATCTACACCGCCGCCACGCAACACTCTGACTACTCTCCACTCGACGCGTGGCTCCTCATTGCTTTCAGTTTCATTCCGCTCATTCTCTACATCGTCGGCGCAGTCACTTCAACTGCAATCCGCGGCGCGAACATTCAGGTTCTCGAAATCGCCCAGCTCGCCATAGCATTCTCCCTCACCGCACTCGCGCTCATCCAGCTCGGCGGCGACTCCGGCCACGCAACCCTCGGCTGGCTCTGCCTCACGCTTGCGGCTGCATCGTACGCGCTCGCTCTCACCCGCTTCGCCAAACTCCATTCGCGCTTCAACATGCAGGTCTTCGCCGGATGGGGCCTGCTCCTCGTCTTCGCCGGTTCTGCTCTGCTCATGCAGCCCCCAGTTGCCTCGCTGCTTCTCGCTATCGCCGCCCTTCTCACCGTCTTCGCCGGCCTCCGTCTGCATGGAATCCTCTACTTATTAGTTGCTGCGTTCTTCTCCGGACTTATCGCTTTCAGTATCGACCAGGTATTCGGCGGCGCACCCGTCGCGGCAGGCTGGCCGGTGTGGGTAGCTGCCATCGCCGCAATTGTCTTCGATTCCCTGCTCATCACCCACCCGCGCGAAGACTGGTTCGACAAATCCATTCAAATTATCGCCGCGCTCCTCGCCGTCGTCACATTAGCCTCAGCCGTCCTCTTCGCACTCGTCCAGCTCACACCGCTGCACACACTCGGCGCGGCCCACATTATCGACCTCGTCCGCA
>CAIMNN010000354.1 GCA_903842845.1 uncultured Acidobacteriaceae bacterium
AGCCCCCTATGGAAGATGGGCATAAAAATGCCCAAAGTACGCTTGAATAAATTTGAAACTTCTCATGAAGACATTCACACAAGCCGCAAGGGCGTCTCCGCAGAGACGCCCTCGTCAGCCTGTTGTTGCTCTTGCTTACTGCAACAGCTTGGTCACTTCCTGCTGCAAGCTGTTGGCCTGTGCAAGCGCCGAGATGCCGGTCTGGCTGAGTATCTCGTACTTGCTCATGTTGCTGGTTGCGGTTGCGTAGTCGGTCGCCTGCACCGCGTTCTGTGCGCTCACCACGTTCTCCTTCTGCGTGGTGATAACCTGTGACACCGCGTTGAGTGTGTTAATCTGCGCGCCCACGTAACCCTGTTGTGCGGCCACATTACTGATGGCTGCATTGATGGTCGTCAGCGCTGTTTGTGCATTGCCCTGCGTGGTCAGATCAGTGGCGGCAAGGTTTGAAGTTGTGTCGCCGGCGGCATTGGCCACGTAGCTGATGGTTGTGATCGAAGTTGTTGTGGCAACGCCTGCACCCGCAGTAATGGTGGAGGTTGTGTCCTTCAAAGTACCGCCGGTCGGACTGATGGCGACATTCGCGTTGGTATTGGTCAGCAGGATGCCGGTATCGCCCGCATTGACTGTTGCATCACCCACTGCGGCTGCGGTGGTGAAGCTCGCTGTCACGCCGGGGATGCCGTCCTTGTTGATCTCGCTGATCAAATTTCCAACTGACGTTGCATTGGTTGTGAAGTTGGTGGTGGTTCCATCTGCATTGGTAACGGTGAACTTGATGCCGCCGCTGACCGTATCACCAAGCTGCGATGCGGTGGTAAGCGCTGCGCCTGTGTCTTTCGACAGATCGACGAAGAGACCTGCGCTGCTCTGCTGCACAGTGCCGCCTGCATCGCCGACGGACGATGACGTCAGCTTGGCGAAATAAAGATTGTCCAGCGATGAACTGGTAGTCGATGAATCGCCGGTGTAGATGCCCACTCCGGCAGCTGAGCCCGTGAAGACCTGCTGGTCGTTGTAGGTGGTTGTTGAACCGATGTTGTTGATCTCGGAAAGAATGGACTGATACTCCTGGTTGGCCGCGGCCAACTGGGGAGTGTTTAGGGTGCCGTTCGATGACTCGGTGGCCAACGTCACGGCACGGTTAAGCAGGTTTGTCACTTGCGAAAGAGCACCATCAGCAACACTCAGGATACCCACGCCCTCAGAGGCGTTCGTCACTGACTGCGTCAGCGCCTGTGAGTTGGCCTGGAGGCCGTTCACAAGCGACAGACCGGCCGCGTCATCGGCGCCGGAGTTGATGCGCGAACCCGAAGAGAGCTGTTGCAGAACGGTCTGCAAACTGCTGCTCGTCTTGTTCAGGTTATTTTCCGCGTACAATGCGTTGATGTTATTTAATACGCCCAAAGACATGCGGTTCACTCCTCATTGGATGTGTTGATTTACGGCTTGCTTCACTGCCCCGACCCTTCGCCGTCACATCTGCACCGTTTTTCGACCCCCACCCTCGCGACTTTAAGACTGTCCAATTTTGCCGCGTTTTTCAGCAATTACTAATCTTTTGCCTCACCCGCCGATAAAAATATCGAAGGATGAACTGCATGATCGAAGTCACTCGGCTCAACGGTACTCGGATGCTCATCAACAGCGACCTCATCAAAGCCGCTGAATCCGCACCCGACACCATGCTGACCTTAATCAACGGAGAAAAACTTATCGTGCGTGAAAGCAGTGATGAGATCCTCGAAAAAATTCTCGCCTATCGCGCGCAACTGCTCGCTGTCATGGCGCGCAAGATGCCGTCGCTCACGTCCATGCAACGCACGGTCGCCATCACCAGCCTTGACCTCGCAGACTTGCAGGGCCTCGGCGCTGAAGAGGTCCACTCGGTTTTGAGTGCAGAAGGTTCAGGAGACTGAAGAGTCAATGGATATGTCCAGCATCTTCGGCGTCTTGCTTGCCATCGGTGGCATCGTCGTCGGCCTTCTCATCGAGGGCGGCAACATCGGCCAGATCCTCCAGCCCACCGCCGCGCTCATCGTCTTTGGCGGAACCATGGGCGCGGTGCTGCTTCAGTTCCCTCTCAAAACTGTCCTCGCTGCGTTTCGCCGTCTCGCCCAGGTCTTTGCCGCACCACACAAAACCAACACAACTCACATCCGCCAGCTCATCGACTACGCTTACAAAGCCCGTCGTGGCGGAGTTGTCAGTCTCGACACCGAACTCGAACACATCCGCGATCCATTCCTCCGCCAGGCGCTCATGCTCGCAGTCGACGGCACCGAACCCGTCGAACTGCGCCGCATCATGCAGGTCGCTCTCAACGCAACAGCGGAGGCAGACGACCGTCTACCCGCTGTCTTTGAATCCGCCGGCGGCTTCTCGCCCACTATCGGAATTCTCGGCGCGGTCCTCGGGCTCATCCAGGTCATGCAGCATCTCGACAACATCTCCGAGGTCGGCCGCGGCATCGCCGTCGCATTCGTCGCCACCATCTACGGCGTCGGCGCTGCCAACCTCTTCTTTCTCCCCGCCGCCGGAAAACTCCGCCTGCGCCAACAGGAAGAGCACCAACGCCACGAGATGATTCTCGAAGGCGTCATCAGCATTCTTGAAGGCATGAACCCGCGCATGCTTGAGATTAAGCTCAACGGTTTCTTTGAACCCAGCGAAAAACGCCCCGAGCAGGACATTCATCAGAGGGCCGCATGAGGCAGAAGCTCCATCTCACACATCGCGTCAGTCACGAGCGCTGGCTCGTCTCCTACGCCGACTTCATCACGTTGCTGTTTGCGTTTTTCGTCGTTCTGTTTGCCTCCGGCCAGAGTGACAAACGCAAGCAGGTAATGCTCGCCCACTCGATGCAATCGGCATTCGATCACAATGGCATCTTCGATCCACACTCGAAGACGCCGCCGATTGCGGATGACCCCGACGCGATTCCCCACGCCGTCCCGTCGCCAGTCTCGCTGCCAACGCCGTCACTCGCCAACCCAGACATTAACGGCACTGGCAAAGGGGCTGCAGGCGATCACATTCGCGAAGTTGTGAAGAAGGAGATATCCGAGCGCAGGCTACCGGAGGAAGTCATATCTGTGCATCCGTCGCAGGAAGGTCTGGTAGTGTCTCTGCGTGAGGCCGGCTTCTTTGCATCAGGCTCCGCGGAGATTCGCAGCGAGTCGCTGGCCATGTTGACGGCTGTCGCCGCCGCGTTGCCGAGGCAGGCAATGCGCGTAGAAGGCCACACCGATAACATCCCCATCCACACGGCGCAGTTCTCGACGAACTGGGAGTTGTCGACAGCGCGCGCCGCCACAATCACGCGCCTGATCCTCGCGCAACACACTGCAGACCCTGCAAAGATCTCTGCGGCGGGCTACGCCGAGTTCCGCCCCATCGCGAACAACGACACGGAGCAGGGCCGGTCACAGAATCGCCGCGTCGAC
>CAIMNN010000355.1 GCA_903842845.1 uncultured Acidobacteriaceae bacterium
CCGCCCCGCCGCCGGACGCGCTCGGCACGGGGTGGCCATTGTGGTTCGATACTCATAACTGCTCCATGGGGTTCGTAGTACGTTGATGTTGCGACATTAGCGCTTCATGCCCTCTGCTTCCGAGGGAACATCGTGAAACATCAGCGTAAATGCAACCATGCTGAAGTAGCCGAGTAGGCTCGCGAGGTCAGACACACCGTTATTTCCTAATGCCTCAACGGCACGCTGGTAGAGTCCCTTCGGCACATATCGTGAATTGATAAACGCAGTTGAAACCTCATAGACAACCTGCTGCCGACTATCGTCAAAGGAAACTGGCAACCCGATCATCATGCGTTCGACCTTTTCTGCTGGTATGGCCGCTTTGGAGTAACCACTCGTGCTCTCTGCAATCCATTCATGTTCCGACAGCGGATACGCCGCTCGCCACTTCGCCACAATGAGTAGCGTGGCTATCTCTCGCTCGGTGTCGTTCAGGTTCGATTCCGTCCGGTAGTAGACGCCTAGCGGAACCATCAGTCTCATAAGCGGAGGATTCTCTACCCAGATCTTGTATGGTCCGGGACACATCCCACGGTCGCGCATGATGGCTTCGTAACCGTCGCGTTGTTCTGGCAGCATCTCGCTCAGCGGAATCTCTGCGTACCGTCCAAATGTAGCCTGTTTTGACATATGCTCCCCCTGCTGCGACCAGCATCAATGTGAGCAGTATTAACATTTATGCTAATCTGATGTCAACAAGCCAAGAATGGGTGCAAATTATGCGAAAGAACACTGCTTCCTATCACCACGGAGATTTGAAAACCGCACTCGTGCAGGCGGCCCTACAACTGATTCGGGAAAAAGGCCCCCGCGGCTTCAGCATGAACGAGGCTTGCCGTGTAGCTGGGGTCAGCGTTAGTGCGCCCTATAATCACTTCAAAAACAAAGACGCACTGCTTGCGGAAATTACGGTTGAAGGAAGTACTCTTCTACTCGCAGAGTTGTTGGCTGCTTCAAGTGAAGGTAGTCCGAAGGAGAAGCTGTTAAAGACCCACCACGCATACATCCACTTCGCTGAGCGGCACCCAGAATATTTTGCGGTGATGTTCCAATCCGGAATAGATAAGGGGCCATACCCTGAGATTCGCGAAGCGGCCCAAAAGGTCTCCAATATGGCTTATCGTATCGCTTTGAAAATGGAGCTGTCGCCACGACAGGCGCAGGAACTTGTCTTCGCAATATGGACTATCGCGCATGGTTTTGCCAGCCTACGTGCAGAGGGAGCTTTAGCCAGGGCATCAAAAGTCCATGCAATTCGTGTCTCTGACGCCTTGGTCCGCCGATTGCTGAACCTGCCACGGGCCGGACGCGGGGGGCGTCTGGGCAATCGGCGCGAGGGCGGAAGCGCTCTGCCGACAGTCATTGCTGCAGATCTTGGAATGGCATGAGTAGGGCCCGATCGTCGATGTACGACAGTTCAAGTCCCTCAATTTAAATAGTTTGTGCATATATGTGATGCTGTTCGTCTAGTGTAGGCCGCCGTTAATACCATCAGTTATTGAGGGCTGTCCGTGCGCGGGTGACCTTTTCCAAGATGTCGTTGGCCTTTGCGGTCCAGATGA
>CAIMNN010000356.1 GCA_903842845.1 uncultured Acidobacteriaceae bacterium
CGGCAGTGACGCGATCTCCGCATTCACTACAAGCGGATTCAATTCGCTGCAAGCCCTGGACAGCGAGCCTTGCCGCCCCTTTGATGTGAATCGCCATGGATTGAACCTGGGCGAAGGCGCTGCAGTACTGGTGCTGGAAACGCTCGCTCATGCCCGCTCGCGTGGTGCGAATATTCTGGCTGTTCTCCGGGGTTGGTCAATGACCAATGATGCCTCGCATACCACCGCTCCCGACAAAGACGGACGCGGTCTGGCCCACGCCATCGACATGGCCTGCGAGATGGCCGGCGTCAGCAAAGATGAGATTGGCTACGTAAACGCGCACGGCACCGGAACGCCGTTGAATGACATCGCCGAAACGCACGCTTATGAGTTGGCCTTCACTGGCCGCTCGCGGCCCATTCCCGTCTCTTCCACCAAGTCTTACATCGGACATTGTCTTGGCGCCGCAGGTGCGCTGGAAGCGGCCATTACAGTACTCGCCATCCGGCATGGCGCGCTCTTCCCCACTCTTCGCCTGGCGCTGCCAATTGAAAGCTCAACTGTTGAGTATCTGCATGAGCTTCGTCGCGAATCACTGCCGGTTGCCATCTCTGTCTCCGCGGGTTTCGGCGGAAGCAATGCCGCACTCATCTTCGGGAGCCCCGACGCATGAGCACATTGCCCATCATCACCGGCTTCGGTTCAGTCACGCCCTTTGGTCCCATCACCGGGCTCTTGCCTGAACTGTCCATTGCACCCGAGCCCATCACTGCATGGCCGACTGAAGGAGTGCGCCGCGCTTATTCAATCAAACCATTCAATGCAGCTACCTTCGTTCCCGGCGCCAAAACCCGCCGCATGGATTCGCTTTCAGCATGGGCGCTTGTTGCTGCAACACTCGCACTGCGCGATGCAAAAATTCAATTAGACAAGATTGACCTATCACGAGTCGCGATAGTTTCCGCCACCAATTTCGGCTGCATGGAACTGACCGCCGCTTTTTTTCAGAGTGCATATAAAAACGGATGGGCTGGTACCGACCCAATTACTTTTCCTGAGACGCTGGCCAACACACCCGCAGCTCATGTGGCGCTGTTTCATGGATTGCGCGGGCCGAATATAACTTTGAGCAGCTCCGGCTTTGCAGCTCAGCATGCGCTGCTGACAGCCGCTTCAATCTTGCGCAGAGGCCAGGCAGAGATCGTCATTCTTCTCTCCGGAGATTCCATGAGCCGTGCACAATATGCATGGTATGAGGCCGCGGGAATTTTATCGTCCGATTGTTACAGTACAGAGTCACCAGAAAATCCCACCGGCTTTATTCCAAGCGAGGGTGTGGTTGCCGCAGTGCTGGAAAAGTCGAGCGCCACAAAGTCTTACGCCCGGCTTGAATGTGGTGTGAGCAGTAGCGAGACCGATGAGCTGGCGACTATCTTCCCAGTGCATCCAGTTGCCAGGGGAATGGCAGACAGCGGAGGACTCTTTCAACTTCTGGCGATGCTCAGTCAACGGCCTGCGCCTGGAACCTGGTTGGAGTTGGAAACCGGCGCTCACGGATTCAACTGCGCGTTTGAAGTGGTGGGTCTATGATCACGAACCTGCGCATCGCTGCTGCAGCTTATGCTTTGCCAGGCAAAGAAGTAAGCGTTGAATCGATTTTAAAATCCGAAGCAACGCGCATCGAACAAACCCTGGCGCCTTTGCCCGAGTTGGCCCGCCAAAAAGCAATCGCTCATCTCGGCATTGAGCGCGTGCGAGTATGCTCTGACGATCAGCAACCCTTCGATCTGGTTTTAGATGCTGCACATGAAGTGATGCGGCAGGCCGGAATACCGCCGCGCTCGATTGACATGATTGTGGACTTCAGCACCTTCCCTGGCGGCGAGGAGCAAACCATCTCTGCCGCTCACCGTCTGAGCGCGGAGTTGGGCGCGGAGAGCTCGCTGAATCTGGCATTTCGTGCCGGTGGTTGCGGAGCTTTGCACATGGCCATCAAAACCGCCATCGGTTGGATGGCCCAGGACGATCGCCTCAGAACTGCGCTGCTCGTCACCGGAGATAGCGCGCCCGAGGGCAATCGTTCGCTGCTGCCGATCACAATCCAGGGCGATGCTGCCAGCGCCGTTCTGCTCTCGCGTGATGCTGCAACCGGCCCGTTACTTCTCAGTTCCGAAGTCATGA
>CAIMNN010000357.1 GCA_903842845.1 uncultured Acidobacteriaceae bacterium
CCGCCCGGCCCCGTCAGCAAAGCCCCCGGCATCGACCCCGAAATCCTCGCAGGCCGCATCAACCACCTCGCCAACACCCGTGGCGTCCGACTCATCCTCCTCGACGGCCCCCAGGCCTGGAAGTCCGCCAATAACGGCCTCGAACACGCCCGAGTCAGTGAGCGTCTGCTCAACACCGCCGCCAAAACCGGCCTCCCCGGCATGGTCAAACCCGTCACTTACCGCGCCTTTGCCGACTTCTGCGTCGACCTTTACGACGCCCTCTGCCGCCGCGGTTGGAAGCGCCTGGCTACAACCGAACAACCGGCAAGCCCCAACGAACGCATCCTCATTGAAAGCTACCCCCACGCCGCCTGGAAGTCCCTCGGCCTAAAACCCCTGCCCAGCAAAGCCCGCCACAAGGTCAGCGACCTCGCCGAATCCATGGCCGCGCTCAAGGCAATCGTCCCGCTCACCACTTCAAAGCCGCCCAATCACGACCAGCTCCAGGCCATCGTCGCCGGGCTCGCCGGACTCGGCCTCACCCGCACCGGCAACTTCCGCCTCGCCGCAAAAATCTTCGGCCAACCGCCCCGCCGTGAAGAAGGCCACTGGCGCGAAGGCTTTATCGCCCTGCCCGTCGCCGCCGAGCCGCTCACCATACAGTGGATGAATTAGTTTTGTTCAATCTTTAGATGATTCAATAATCTTCTGTATGTTCGTCTTCAGCGGCGGCAGATCATCCTGAATCGTGTTCCAGATGGTCTCTGTCTCGATCGTGTCGTACTGATGCCGCAACCAATTGCCAATGCCACGAATATCGCGCCACGGCAGCTCAGGAAGCATTGTCTCGGCATGTTCCTTCAAGCGTATCGCCGCTTCGCTGATGACAAGCAACTTTCTCTCGACGGCCGCTTGGGTCTTTTCGTCTTCTGAAAATTGCAGATAGTCCATTCCGGCGATAAAACGCTCTATCGCCTGAATGCTGTTCAAAATATCTTCAAGTTGGCTGTGAACATCCTCAAAAGGCATGAACAGCCTCGCGCAGCGCCCGCGCACGCACCGGCTCACGCATCGCATTAAGCGGCGCTAAATCTACCTTTGTATGAAGAAGGTCGGCGAGCTGATTTTCAAGCCGGACCATGGTGAGCAGCGTGCGCCGGAAGGTCGGCTCAAACTCTGCGACCAGGTCCACATCGGATGTTTCAGAATTTGTTGCGCGCGCCACTGAACCGAAGAGCATTAAATGTTGTATGCCCGCGGCACGAAGATCGGCTTCATGCCTGCGGAGTACTTCGATAATTGTCTGACGATTCATAAGTGGACTATGCCATAACCGGCGCGTCAACTCAAGAGCTTACTGCGCCGCAGAAGTTGCCGTGGGTACCGCTGCTTCTGCCACCTTGGCCGGTGCAGCCTTCGCCAGCGCTGCCTTCACCGGTGCATGCTTCGCAGGCGCGGCATCTGCCGGCTTCGGCTTCTGCCCGTCCTTCTTCGACGGTGCCAAAATCGCATGCAGAATCGTGCCTTCCATCCTCGGCATAAACTCCACAACACACACATCGCCGATATCCATGATCAGACGGTTGATGATGTTGTATCCGAGCTCGCGGTGCGCCATCTGACGACCCCTGAAACGCAGGCTCGCCTTCACCTTGTCGCCCTCGGTCAAAAAGCGTACCGCCTGCCTCATCTTGGTCTGGTAATCGTGCTCGTCAACGGTCACCGAGAACTTGACCTCCTTGACCATGATCACCTTCTGGTTCTTGCGCGCCGCGCGCTCGCTCTTTTCCTTCTCGTAGAGGAAGCGGCCATAATCCTGAATGCGGCACACCGGTGGCACCGCGTTCGGCGACACCTCAACCAGATCAAGCCCGCGCTCGCGGGCAAGCTTCAAGGCATCAAAGGGCGTCAGGATGCCGAGCTGTTCGCCGTTTTCGTCAATGACGCGTATCTCACGCGCGCGAATTCGGTCGTTGATGCGAATAAAATTCTTTGCTGCACGTTTATCGAGTGCGATGGTTCCCCTCCGAAGCGCATGTACGCTTTGTACGTACCATGCACACTGAAGTATACCATTGATACACTTTGGCTTGGGCGCACAGCTGGGGTTAAAATGAGGTGCCGAGATGCTAATCGCGAGGTAAATTCAGGGCTATTTGCAATCTTTTGGGCTGAAATTGGAGTTAGGAAATGGTGACCAAATTTATGCTTGGTGTTTTCTCAATATGCCTTTTTGTAGCCGCCCCATTGCACGCACAAGCCTTCGTCACGGTCTCGAACGAGCCGCATCACAAATTGATTTTCTCAAATGCTATTGTTTCTGTTTATCAGCTTCACCTTAAGCCGGACGAAGTGGCAAATTTGCATCAACTCCCGTCGTTCTACGATTACTTATCATTGCAGCCCGTCATCATCTCAAATGAAGTCCCGGATCATACTCCGGTCATCACTAAACTTGATAAGGGTGAATTGCGCAGCTCAAAAGGCGGTTTTCATGTCGCTGAGAGAAACACGTCTTCTCATTCCGCAGATATATTCGTGGTCACGCCTCACCGCTTAACTGGTAAGGGATTCCCAAATGAGCTCGCGCTTCCATTCAGCACCGGTGGCGCTATCGAACAATTCTCTGGCTCCGCGATGCGAGCCTATGTGATGGCACTCCCCGTCGATGGGAAACTTAAGGAGTTTCGCGAAGATTATGACACTCTGTTCATTGCCTTGGATGACTTGAATATCAAAAATGAGATAACTGGCAAAGACCCTGCTCCACTAAATTTGAAAGCGGGCGAAACATACTGGATTCCTCAGGGCACTACGTATTCGCTCACCAGTCAAAGTGACCATCCCATTGCCATGATGGTCTTAGAATTTAATTAATTTCCATCAATGTCAATAATTTGGTCCTGCCTTCAGCCGCTAGCTTCGCGTTCCTGTGCAGCGTGATGCCTTCCAGCCCCTTCCCAGTCTGCTTCGGAATGGGTACTGTCACAATTCCCTTAACTCATTTTCACTGCCCTTGTGGTAGCCTGTCTGCGCTGGAGGCGTATCTTGAAGCTCATCCCCATTTTCTGTGCCCTTCTCTTTCTGTTCGGTTGCCACAGCCATTCAACCAACACCGCAGATCAGGATGCCGATATGCAGAGCCCTCAATCGGCGTCGTCCGAGATGAGCAACGCTGCCGGCTCCCCTAAACTTCCTCCACAGTTCCACATTGTCAAACCGCTGACCGCCTCCAATGCCCGCACGCAAGGCTCGGCGCCAAACTCCGGTGGCCGCGGCCTCGAGATCCATCAGGGACCTTATTTCACTTACGCGCTGCCCCCCGGCTGGCACGCTGCGGAGGAGGGCCAGTATGCCGTCACACTCGTCTCGCCCGACAGCATGGCGATGACCCTGATGGTCGGCAACTCCGGCTACTACCCCAATGCAAACCTCGCCCAGTTCGTCCAGCAG
>CAIMNN010000358.1 GCA_903842845.1 uncultured Acidobacteriaceae bacterium
CGGCTTTGTACTTTTAGAAGCTGACCTTGCGATTCGGGTACCAGGTCAACTGGAAGCTGGTGTTGGTGACAGTCTGTTTGTTGGGCAGATATTGCGGTGCGGAGTGCACGATAACCGGGGCCAGCCAGTTCTCGTGGACGAAGCTTGCGTTGAGTTCAAGCGACGGGGTCAGACGCTTGACGACCTGAACGCCGATATCGTCGAGCGTTGTGCCGCCGGGGATGAAGTCCTTGGCGTTCTTCTGATGCCGCCAGCTTGCCTGCACCCACTCGTTGCCGCTCAAGTGCCATGTAGCCCACGCCTGGCCGCCTTTGCCTTCACGGCCCATCCAGTCGCCGAAGATGAAGCCTTTGTTGGTGTATCCCTGACGCAGAACAGCCTCATAGTAATTGAACTCGCCGAGCTTACTGCGGCTGGTCGAGGGGTCGTCATCAATGCCTTCCATGCGCAGGTCGAGCTTTTGCGCGAAGGGGAAGTGCGAGATATACAGTCCGGTGCGGAACATGGCGCGGCGAGGTGCATCGATAGGGGAAACGTCGTCGTGGGCTTCAGAGTCGATGTAGAAGGTGAGCCAGTGGCGCATATATGGCAGCCGCCAGGTTGCGTCGAATGCGCCGAAACGGGCACCGGGGTCTTTTCTGGAGTATTTGATGGAGTCGCTTGGCGCGGCGGTCACACTGAAAAAGCTGCGCAGAAAAGTGCCCATGGTTATGGGCTCATGGCCTTTGCCGCCCCAGATGACACTGCGCTCAAAGCCAAACTCGACGTTTTGGGTGGGTTTGAAGCTGATTTTTTCCACATGGAGCCAGGGGTCGCTCGGTGAAACATATCCATTGTTGGGCGAGGAGTGGCCCTGGAGCGAGCCCACCATAAAGTCGTAGCGGAAAGGGCCGGTGAGTCGCGATAACAGTGGAATTCGCAGCGGTTCGACGCGGTTGATGCGGAAGCTGTAGATGTCCTCCGCATTGTTGGAGTATGCCATGCCGCCGCCGACGCCGGGGCCCATCCAGGCATCCTGCTTGCCGAAGGAGATCTCGTGGCCGAGTACATGGCCGGAGATGTAAGCCTCAACAATGCGCGCATTTGTGTAGTTCGAGATGGGGCCGTAGGGAATTGTCGCCTGTGGATAGACCTGGCCGCTTTGATTGGTGAAGCTCAAAAGGTCGAGGCCGGACATGGTTTCTGCAAGCGGTCTGGAGTAGCCAGTGAAGCCGGGGCCAGCCTGGAACTCAGCGCGGGCATAAATTACGAACCGTCCGGCTGAGGCAAAGCCACTGATTCCACTGTAGTTATTGAATCCACTGGCATAGGGGCGGCCGTAGTCGTTCACGATGGTCTGGCCGAGGTGATAGCTGTCGCGCAGTGGGGTTCCGGTGATGTAGCGGCTCATGGAGTAGACGCTCTCCAGGCGGGTTTCGCCCTGGCGTGGCCCGCAGGGGCCACCGGTCTCGTGGTGCAGCTCTTCGAGAAGCGCTTCGTAGATTCCCTCGGCCTCATCGGCATCGGGGGTTGAGCCGGCATCTTCAATCTTTTCACCGGTCTCTTCAAGCATGTGGTCGATGCTGAGGCGGGTCCATGGGCGCATTCCGAGAAAGACATTATCGACATATCCGAGGCCATAGAGGCGCATGATGGCGGGGTAGACCCAGCTATCGAGCGGGACGTATGGCGAGCCCATGGCCGGGGTCATGCAGGGCGGGGCAACACCAGCTTGTGCCTTTAGCGCTGAATGAGTGAGTGGCAGGAGGGCGAGCGCCAGAAAAAATAAGTATCGCCTGAGCGGCATCGATAGAAACTCCATGGGTTGACTCTACCATCTTTCAGCAATCGGGAACAGCCGCAAATGGCATTAAAAATCATATGGTTAGACGCATTTGGGAGGGATTGGTAAGTGGCTCCCAGGTGGGGGAAATTGCCTGAAGTGCTGGCCTTTACCTCGGCGCCAACTGCTTGATTTTCCGTGTAAAAGCCTCGAGGTTCTTGGTTTTTGCTGCCGCCGGACGGATGGCCTTGCTGGCAAGGTACTGCTCCATGCGTTGGATGGGGTCGAGTGAGGCGTGGGGGTCGATTGCGCCAATCTCGCGTGGGCCAAAGGCGCGGATGATGGTTGAGCGCGAGTATTCGCGGGCGTGGGTGACTGCTTCCTGGGCGACGCGATAGACGCCGATGCAGTCGCCGCGGTCGACCTGGAGAACGGGTGGCAGGCCCTTGGCAGAGCTGCGGCTGCCCGGTTCTTCTTTGGGGCCGGAGCCGCTCCTGCTGTTTTTTGCCGCGCCGTCGCAAACGATGATGAGGCCGAGCTTTTGCTCGACGATGAAGCGCAGGGCTGCGTCCCACTCTTTGCCGAAGCAGTTTTCACCTGCAAGAAAGACGACGGTTGCCCGCCCATTGAGATGTTTTTTCTGGGCCATGGCCAGGCCGGCGGCGAGATAGAGCTGCTCGGCGCTGGAACTCTTCGCCATAGGCAGTGGATGGATGCCGCAACGGCTATCGGGCGCGGCACTCTTGAGGAGATGCGACAGATTCTCACCTTTGAGATAGCGGAGTGGCAGGGCGGCCTCAGCGGCTGCCAGCAGATCGTTCTTGTCCAAGTGGAGAAGCACACCGCTGTTGAGCGCCTCGTCGGCGAGCGGAGGCGTGGCCACTCTTGCATGTTGCCGCAGTTGTCGGCACTCAAGCATCGACTTGTAAAGTTCGAGGAGGCGCTTCTCAGGGATCAATGAAAATGGTTTCTTGCTGCGGCGCTTGCTGGTTTTCATTCTCTGGCTTTCTTTGGTTCTCTATTCAATGTGCATGATGAGAGGCATGGTGCGCAAATGATAGTTATGTGGGAAGCGTAAAACTTTACAGGGCGCTCAATTCCGGCCTGATATTCTTCCACTGTATGCTGACACCGGCGATTGAAACACGTTCCCTGACGCGCAAATTCGGCGACTTCACAGCCGTAGACAACCTCGACCTCAGTGTAGCGGGAGGGCAGTTCTTTGGTTTTCTTGGGCCGAACGGCGCAGGAAAATCGACAACGATAAAAATGCTGACCGGTCTGCTTGAGCCTACTTCGGGCGAGATGTACATTTTCGGCGAGCGCTTCGGCGCCAATGCACTTGAGTTGAAGCGGCAGATCGGCGTGGTGCCGGAAGGCATGGCTCTGCAAGGGCGGCTGACGG
This sequence comes from uncultured Acidobacteriaceae bacterium, assembly GCA_903842845.1. Taxonomy (GTDB): domain Bacteria; phylum Acidobacteriota; class Terriglobia; order Terriglobales; family Acidobacteriaceae; genus CAIMNN01. The sequence continues at coordinate 3,168 of CAIMNN010000358.1, forward strand.
CGAGCGAGTACCTGAACTTTGTTGGCCGGATGTACGGGTTGGACAAGGCGACGACGAAGATGCGCGCCGAGGAACTGCTCGACTTTATGCAGTTGGCCGATGAACCGAAAAAGCTGATAACCGATTTTTCGCATGGAATGCAGAAGAAGCTGGCGCTGGCAGCTGCGGTTATCCACGGGCCGAAGTTACTTTTTCTCGACGAGCCTTTTGAAGGCGTCGACGCAATCGCCGCGCGCATGCTGAAGATATTGTTGACGGGGATGATACAGAAGGGCGCGACGATATTTCTGACATCGCATGTGCTGGAAATCGTCGAGCGGCTCTGCTCGCATGTCGCCATCATCCACCAAGGCAAGCTGGTGGCGAACGGTTCGCTGGAGGAGTTGCGTGCGGGAGTGCCGTCTGCGGCCGGAGAAAAGCTCACGCTTGAGCAGATATTCCTCGGCATTGTCGGCGGTGGAGAGGCGAACACGCAGGAGCTTTCATGGCTGGCGTAGGCGTCGATCCAACGGAGCCCGTGTCAAGCCGATTGTTTGGCTCGCTCGCTCGCGCGCAGTACGCGGCGGTGCTCGCTCTGCGTTGGCGGTTGCTGGTGAACTCGTTGCGTTCCTCGCAAGGCGCGTTTGAGCTAGGCGCAAAAATTCTCTCCGTGCTGCTTTATCTTTCCATCGGATTTTCGATGGCCATCGGTTTTGGTTTCGGCGCATACGGGATGGCTTCGGAGGGTGAGTGGAAGCTGCTGCCCATCCTTATATGGGGCGTGTTTGTCATCTGGCAGGTCCTTCCCATTCTGCATATCTCGTTCAAGCAGCAGTTTGACCTCAACATCCTGCTGCGCTTTCCGGTGCGGTTTGGCAGCTTCTTCGCGCTGACGCTGCTCTTTGGCATCAGCGACCCATCGACGATCTTCGGTGTGCTCAGCTTGCTTGGTATCTGGCTGGGGATTTCTGCGGTCAATTCAGCACTGGCTTTGCCGCTGGCTGCGCTGTTCCTTCTCTACGCGGCGTTCAATATTCTTTTGGTCCGCACCGTATTTGCGTGGATAGACCGCTGGCTTGCGCAGCGCAAAACGCGCGAGGTTGTTTCCGTCATCTTTTTTGCGTGCATCCTCAGCCTGCAATTCTTCAACCCGGTCTGGTACACGAACGATACGAATTCGATGGCGCATGGCACTCATGGGCTTAGTCCGGCTCTGCTGCATATTGTGCATGTAACTTCGCAATATCAGCGCTGGCTGCCGCCGGGAGCTGTGGGCATGGCAGTACGGCTTGGCGGAGTGAACGGAGGTTATGCGCTGCTCTTATCGCAGTGGACCGCGCTGTTGGTTGCTTACACGCTTGTGATCGTCGCGCTGCTGGTACTGCGACTGCGCGCCGAGTTCCGCGGGGAAATACTGACTGACGGAGCACCAGCGCGGAAGCTTCAAACGCAAGTTGTGAGACCTTTGCGGCAGGCGATCGAGCTGCCCGAGGCACAAACGGCAGCCGACTCAGCGCGCGGCGTTGTCATCGCAGTGATCAGTAAGGAACTGAGCATTATGAAGCGCTCGGCGCCGATCCTCTACACGATCATTGCGCCGTTGATACCGTGTCTGCTGCTGGCGTGGAAATTTATGCGCGGAGCGGTTGTTGCAGGCTTTTCATCGCCGCTGGTGATGCCGGCGTGCATCGCCTTCACGTTGCTCGGGTTCATCAATCTCATTTCAAATTTATTTGGGACCGAGGGCGTCGGCATTCAGCTCTACTTTATGGCACCGGTGCGGCTGCGTTCCGTGCTGCTGGCGAAGAATCTTTTCTACGGCGCATTGATGATGATAGAGGTCGTCGTCGTCGGCCTGATGGTGAGCTTGCGTATGGGGTTGCCACACATAGATTCACTGCTCACGACCATCTTCTGGGTGCTCTTCGCGCTGCCTTGTTATTACGCGGCCGGAAATTTACTGTCGGTGCAATTCCCATACAAGATGAACCTTGGCCGCATCGGCAAACGCGGTGCAGGCTCACAGGCTAACGGCTTGCTCAGCCTGTTGGTGCAGATGGTCGTTACTGGCATCGGGGCGTCGGTTCTGGTGCCGCTGGCCTTGCTTGGCAGATTGTGGATTGCAGTACCGATTCTGATGTTGTTGGCCGTTGGAGCGATTGTGCTTTGGCGCTTTTCATTGAGTGCAGCTGAAAAAATCGCGCAGCAGAGGATGGAGAAACTGACCGGAATTTTTGCGCGGGCAGATTAAATATTTTATTTGGCGATAAGCTCGATAGTGACTGGAATAGTCCTCGGCGGCATGCAGGCGCTCATGGTGCAGGCTTGATAGCGCAGTTTCAATTTCAGCGTGTGGAGGCCGGCTTTTGCGCGCACGTGCGCATAAAGAAGAAATTCAGTGGTGTAAACATTTAGCTTCTCAGGCGGGTTTGAGCCGAGCATAAGGTCAGTTCCGTCAGGGTACTTTGTTTCAGTCAGCTCGGCTTCGGAGTCATCGTCGGCGCTGAGTGTAGTGGGAATGAGTTCCGGATAGCTCGGCGTGTGCGCGTTAATGTGCATCCCTTCGCGGATACTGAAACGCAGTTCAAGTTCTGTGGGTTTGCCGGCAGTGACGGTAGCAGTAGCCGGTGCGACGAATGCGACAACCTGTTTGTGCGTCGGCGCTTTCTCAGACCATCCAGGAATGGTGGATTGCGCGGCTGCTGAGGCGGCTGCCAGCAACATCAATGCGACGATAGCAGTCATAGTGCGCATAGGAATTCTCATTGCGCCAGCGCTTTCTTTATCTTCGCCTCTAGGTCGTCCTTGGTGCTTAGCCCGATCTGCGTGGCGACGATGACGCCTTTGCGGTTGATGAAAAATGTCGACGGCATGGCATCGAGGCCGCCGTACTGATTGCTGATGGAGTCGCCGTTCAGGAGTACGGGGTAGGGAATGTGAAGCTGCGCAGCGACGCGTGCGATGGATTGCTTCTCCTGCGCGACCTTGCCCTTGTCGCCGTAGTCGATATCGTCCATGGAAACGGCGATGACCTCGAGACCCTGCGATGCGTACTTGTTGCGCAGTTCGATGATCCAAGGTGTTTCAATCTTGCAGGGGGCGCACCACGTTGCCCAGAAGTTGAGGACGACGACTTTGCCCTTCAGGTCGCTGAGCGAGATGCGCTTGCCGTTGAGGTCTTCGAGTGTGAATGCGGGTGCGGCTTTGCCAGCGAGCGGCGAGGTGAGTTGTGGCGGGCCGCCGGCCGGGTCGGCGACGAGTTCACTGACGGTGATGGTTTTGGCCTGGACCTCCGCGGCCTGCTTGCGGTAGACGAAGTTCGACCAGCCGGTCCAGAGCATCAGCCCCAGAGTGGCTAACAACAAAATCGCAACGAGTATCTTTTGCTTCACGCGGAATCCTCTGTCTCTTCTACAATTGTAAGGTTGGAGCTTGGCGTATACCAATGAGCAAAGGGAATAACGAGGAAAAGTTTGCACCGGCCGACCTGGTGCGCGTGGAAGCGGCGGCGTTGACCGCGCTAGCCGCTCGGCTGGACGGGCCGATGGCCGCGGCGTTCAATGAGGCAGTGGAGATGCTGTTGCGTTGCGGTGAAGCGCGCGGCCGCGTTGTCGTTACCGGCATGGGCAAGAGCGGCATCATCGCGCAGAAGATCGCGGCGACACTCAGCTCGACGGGCACGCCTGCGATATTTTTGCATCCGGCCGAAGCCATCCACGGCGACCTGGGCGTGCTGTTGAAGGGCGATGTTGTAGTGGCGCTCTCCGCAAGCGGCGAGACGGAGGAGATTCTGCGGCTGCTCGTGGTTTTGAAACGCAAGGGCGACGGGCTCATCAGCATGAGCTGCAACACCGCTTCGACGCTTGCGACGGCGAGCGACGTTGCACTGGATTGTCATGTGGAGCGCGAAGCATGCGGGCTGAACCTTGCGCCGACCGCTTCAACGACTGCGATGCTCGCGCTCGGCGATGCGCTGGCGATTGCGGTGAGTGTGCGCAAGGGATTCCGCGCAGAGGATTTTGCCGAACTGCATCCCGGCGGCAAACTGGGCAAGCGACTGGCGCGCGTAAGTGAGTTGATGCACAAAGGCGATGAGCTGCCTGTCGTTGCGCCTTCAACACGCATGACCGACGTCATCTATGAGATGAGTTCGAAAAAGCTTGGCGTTACGACCGTGCAGGAGAACGGCAAGCTTTGCGGCGTAATCAGCGATGGCGACCTTCGCCGCTTGCTGGAGCACGAAGGCGGTGCAGCGCTGAGTAAGACCGCAGGCGAGGCGATGAACCCAAAGCCACGGACGATTGCTCGAACGGAGCTCGCCGCACACGCGCTCGCAATCCTCGAAGAGCGCAAG
>CAIMNN010000359.1 GCA_903842845.1 uncultured Acidobacteriaceae bacterium
ACCGCCACGCGCAACTTCGGAAACTCAGCCGGCACAACCGGTATCTCAACGGAACTATCCGTCATCATTCACCTTTTCCATTTTGATTTTGCTGCAACACTTTAGAATACCCGTAAATCTGCTCGCGTCGAACGCAAAAATAAGAAAGACCCCGAACCGCAGCCTCCTCCACCCACTGGATTCGCCGCGCTCGGGGTCTTTCAATTGCTCAGTTTATGCAACCGTTCACAGGTTTAGTGGTGAAACACTTCCTGGTCCGCAAGGTAGCTGAAGATCGCGTTTTGCAGATTCGTCCCGCGGTCATTCGCCGGCCACGCATTGTTCCAGTAGACCGTTCCGCCCGGAAGCACAAACGCCTTCGCGCCAAATGCCACCGCGGTCATCAACTCCACGTTGTAGGCTCTCGCTTCCAACTCGTACACGCTTGCCGATGCAACCCTGGCATCGCTTGAGCGCATGTCCGCGATCATTGCACCGTCAAACGCAATGGCCACCGAAAGCGAAACGCCCTTCAGCCGGTTCATGTCGAACAGACAGTAATACAGAACGCCATCCGGCGAGCTGGACGTGCTCACCCCCTCACGCTTCGCATTGGCTTCATTCGTCCATCCAGGGCTCACCATAACGCCGTTGTCATCGCCCGGCTTGCCAAACGCGTCGATCGCGCGACGGATCAATGCCCCTGACGGCGTAGTGGCGCCAAAATTCTTCTCCGCCTGCTTCATCCCCGATATCGCATCGGCCGGCCCTTCGTTGTCCAACGCCTCGGTCGTAACGCCCCTCAACTTGAACGCGTAGTCGATCTCCTTCGCCGTCACGCCCGTCACCGACTGCAACACCAGCCGCGTTTTGTACATGTTCAGGTGCCCAAAGCCGCCTATCTCAACAATGTGTCCCGATGTGTCGCGCTTCAAGCTCGTCTCGCTCGCGTCCAGCCGCCCGGTCAGCGTCGCCGTCACTTCGTTCTTCACGCAGCCGATGCACAGGCCGCCGCTCTTGTACGCCGTTGAAAGCAGCGAATCAAATTGCTTGAACTCTTTGCTCTTTTCCAGCGTTACTTGCGCTCTCTGCGTCGTATCCGTTTTGCCGGTAAAGCTCTTCGCCGCCTGGAACTCCAGCACAACCGCCGCGCCTGCCTTGCCCTTCGTCCCTTCCGGGTAGCTGAGCCAGATACCGTTCACGCCTTGCCCGCAGTTGTCACCCACCAGGATGAACATGTCAAACCCAGCCCGCACCGTTGCCTGCACCTGCACCGTCTTCCCGTTGAACGCCTGCGGATTCTTCAGGATCTCGCAAACCGTTGCATTCACCGCCTGGCCCTGTGCCGCTGAACAAACTCCCAGAAAAATTGCCGTACAAAGTAAAACCAACTTCTTCATCGCCGCTCTCCTCTGTCGCAACAAAAGTGACCGCAATCAACCCTTCTCTGCGTTCAATCGTCGCCAAATTCACACAAAGACTAACACGCACCCTCACGCAATGAACAGTGCACGCGTCATGCTGTACGATTGACAAAATCCATTAGCGAGGCATCTTCATGCATCCCACTTCGCGCCTCTCCACTTTGCTTCTCAGCGCACTCCTCACCCTCGCGCTCACATCAGTCCGCGCGCAACAGACCCTCTCCCCCGAACTCCGCGTCCGCATCGACGCCGCAGCTCAAAACTTCCTCTCCACCTCCAGCGCCCCCGGCGTCTCCATCGCCATCGTTCAGAACGGCCAGCTCGTCTACGCCAACGGCTACGGCTTCGCCGACCTCGAAAACTCCGTCCCCGCCACCGCCGAAACCCGCTACCGCCTCGCCTCCGTCTCCAAGCCCATCACCGCCGTTGCCGCCATGCAACTCTACGAGCAGCACAAGCTCGACCTCGACGCGCCCATCCAAAAATACTGCCCCGCTTACCCAACTCAATCCGCGCCCATCACCACGCGCATGTTGCTCGGTCACCTCGCCGGCATCCGCCATTACAAAGAAGGCGGCGCCGGACTCCCCGAGGTCAACAACACCACACACTTCGCTGACCCCATCGCGGGCGGTCTCGACTTTTTTAGATCTGACCCGCTCGTCGACACACCAGGCCATCACTTCCACTACTCAACACAGGGCTACACGCTCATCGGCTGCGCCATTCAGTCAGCCTCCGGCCAAAGCTACACCGACGATGTCGAGAAGAACGTCTTCGCCCCCGCCGGCATGACCGTAACCACCGTCGACGACCGCTTCGCCCTCATCCCTCACCGCACGCGCTTTTACTCCAAAAGCAAAGACGGCAAGCTCCAGAACTCCGAGTTCCTCGACTCCAGCTACAAAATTCCCGGCGGTGGCTGGCTCTCCAACGCCCCCGACCTCGCCCGCTTCGAGATCGCTCTCATGGACGGCAAACTCGTCTCGCCCGCAACCCTCGCGCTCATGGCCACGCCGCTCAAACCCTCCGACCGCAGTGAAGATAATTACGGCCTCGGTTTCGCCGTCTTCAGCGGTGAAGCGCTCATTAATATCAACAACAAAAAATATCAGACCATCGGCCACACCGGAGGACAGCAGGGAACCAGCACCATCATCCTCATGGTCCCCGAACTGAAATTCGGCGTCGTCGTTCTCTCAAACCTTGAAGGCGCTGGCAACTTCGCCACAGAAATTGAAAAGTTAATCCTCAACGCAAAATAATTTATTTCTCTTTGGGTATATAAGAAATGAAAATTACGGGTGCCCCCGGTCCCTAGCTTTTGGGGACCGGGGAAAGTTTAAAAATCACTTCGCCTTCTCCTCAGCTATCCAAGCATCCACACGCGCCTCCAGCAGATCCAGCGGCATCGCGCCCGAGTCCAGCACTACATCATGAAACGCGCGAATATCAAACTTCTCGCCCAGCGCCTTTTTCGCCCGCTCGCGCAACTCCAAAATCTTCAACTGCCCAATCTTGTAGCTCGTCGCCTGCCCCGGCAACGCAATGTAGCGGTTCACCTCGATCTGAATATCAAACTCGCCTATCCCCGAGTGGTCGTGGAAAAAATCCACCATCTGCTGCCGCGTCCAATGTTTCTGATGCACGCCCGTGTCCACCACCAGCCGAATCGCGCGCCAGATGTCGTTCTCCAGCCGCCCGTAATCCGAGTACGGGTCCTGATAAAAACCAATCTCTTTCCCCAGTAGTTCGCTGTACAAACCCCAGCCCTCAACGTACGCGTCATAACCCACATAGCGGCGGAAATCAGGCATCCCTGTTATCTCCATTGCAATCGAGCCCTGCAAGTGATGCCCCGGTATCCCCTCGTGATATGCCGTCGACTCCACATCGTCAATCACGCGGTTCGCCGCATCATACGTGTTCACAAAAATATGTCCCGGCACTGAACCATCCAGCGTCCCCAGATTGTACGAAGCCTCCGGCGCATCCTTCTCCATAAACGCCGGCACCGGTAGCACCTCAAACTTCGCCTTCGGCAGCCGCCCAAAAAGCTCCGGCATCTTCGCCTGCATCTGCGCAATGTAGCCCTTGTAAGTGTTCAGCAGATTTTCGCCCGTCCCCGCCTTCAGCTTGGGATTCGTATTCATCGCTGCGCGGAAGCTCGTCAGATCCTTGAACCCCAACTTCACCGCGATCGCCAGCATCGCCTCTTCGTCGCGCTTCGTCTCGTCCAAACCAATCTGATGGATCTGCTCCGCGCTCAGCTCTGTCGTCGTCTCGCGCCGCAGCAAGAACTTGTAATAAGCAGCTCCATCCGGCAACGCGCTGATGCCCGGCTCCGTCCGCCCCGCCGGCAAATAGCTTTTCTCTATAAATACAGCCAGCCGCTTGTACGCTGGCAGAACCTGCTTCGTGATTGCCGCAATCAACTCATCGTGCAGAAACTGCTGCTCCGGCGCGGGTATCGACGCAGGCATTTTCTTCAACGGCAGCGCAAACGGCGTGTCCTCCGGCTTCTGCGCCGCAATCTCCT
>CAIMNN010000360.1 GCA_903842845.1 uncultured Acidobacteriaceae bacterium
AACCCGTCTCCATAGCCGCAGGCAACATCGAGTATGCAGATCGGAACCGCTAGCGACGACAGTTCATCCGCGAGAGTATTAAGCCAACGCATCTGGGGCCGATAGGCCAGGGTCCAACGGTTTGTCCAGGCAAGGTCACGGAGACAGGCGCGCATCTCCTCGCGGCTGCATGGCGCGTCCATGAGTTCATCCCGCTGGGAGCGATAGCGGAAATCCGGCTCGCTATGCTGCATGGAAGAGCATCGTTTCCGCGGTAAGCCCGGGCCCAAACGACATGGCACAGCCTTGCTGCCCTGTCTGGGCATGTTCCATGATCTGCTGCAACACAAACATCACGGTTGCAGAGGACATATTGCCGTATCGCGCCAGAATATCGCGTGAAGAAGCGAGTGCATCCGTGCTCAAACTGAGGCCTTTCTCTACAGAGTCAAGAACTGAGCGGCCTCCCGGGTGCACAGCCCACCAATCGATGGAGGGTATAGATTGCCCTCGCGTAATCTCAGTGCCTGATTCTTTCAGCGCACGACCGATCTCTCCTGGAACATCACCAGAGAGATGCATGTCGAATCCAAGATTGCCAACCCGCCAAGTGATCAGGTTGCTTGTCTGGGGAATGTTGAGCGCCAGAAAGCTGTCAATGGCAAGGCCTTTCTTTTGCGCTGTTACCAGCGATGCGGAACAGCCATCGGCAAAGACCAGGAAAGATAGTACCTGCTCCAGTTCATGAGTTTCTTGAAAATGGAGTGAGCAGAGTTCAAGGTTCAATACCAGAACTGCGGCTTCAGGCACCGAGCGAACGATGTGATGCGCTGACTTGAGCGCGTTGATTGCTGCGTAGCATCCCATGAAGGCGATCATGGTACGTTCGACTGACGGATTGAGCCCGAGATGATTGACTACCTCGAAATCCAGACCCGGGGCGTAGAGTCCGGTGCAAGAGGTTACGATCACGTGCGTAATTCCGCGTCGCTCCTCTTGAGTCAGAGAGAGATTGTCAAGTGCGCTGTGCGCCAATTGCGGAGCAAATCGTTCGAACAACTGCATGCGGCGCGCAGTTGAGGGAAAGTCGCCTGGCACATAAATGCTCTCAGCATCTAGCCACGAACCGTCCGCCGTGGCACTAGGATTCACGAATGAATAACGGTGTTCGATTGCCGACAGTCGCGCCATGCGGCGAAACAACTTTCGGACCGTACCCTCTGCAAGAAAATTGGCCGCAAAGTCGATGAAAGCATGATGCACATCGTGTTGAGGAGTTGCTGTCGCAATGCGGTTAATGTGAGCTGTTGTCATTCACACCCCTTCTGGTAGCAAATTGCTGATGTTGACGGAGGTTTCAGGACAGGTTACACAACGAGCTACGCTGTCCCAACTGGTCTAAATGACAGCAGGTGCATTTGCCGCGATTATCCGATTGCCTGATATGGACACGCCGGGTTTCTGATAAATATCACATTGAGCTAAGAAGCTGTCTGCTCAGTTTCGCTCAATAGCGTGAAGCTGCAATTTATTTTTTGGTTCTGGAAGCGGTCTCGATCAACCCGCTGGAAGCAGATGTCGATATGGGATTGGGGACCATGGGGC
>CAIMNN010000361.1 GCA_903842845.1 uncultured Acidobacteriaceae bacterium
CATCAACAATGCAGCAACCGATGCTGCCATCCATCTGTTCGCCATCATTCCTCCTAGTTCGCGTGAATAACCGCTCAATGCCCAGCCACTTCGAAATCAATAAATCCACGCTCTGGGTCTGTGGAGACCAGCTTGACTGTCAAGCGATCGCCCACGTCCGGCGCACCCTTGCCTTTCGGCGCGTTCATCAACATGCCTTCCACGTGCGGGTCCAGCGTGCGCACAAAGGTCCCATACTTATTGACTCCGGTAACGATAGCCGGGAAGCTCTGCCCGATGCGGGGATGCAAAACAACCGCAGCGATGCGCTTCTGCATATCGCGCTCCACCTTGCGCGCGCCATCTTCCATCAGCGTGCAACGCGCGGCTATTGCGCCGAGGTCGCCCTCGCCATATGGCTGAGCGCTCTTAGCGAACAACGCCTTCATCAGTCGCTGCGTCACCACGTCAGGAAAACGCCGGTTCGGCGCGGTCGAGTGTGTGTAGTCTTGCACGGCAAGTCCAAAGTGCCCAGGCGAAACTTCGTTCGGCTTCACCAGAACATACTCGCCCGGCCCCATCAGTTTCACCATCGTCAATGAAAGGTCAGGGAAATGGTCAGGGTCTTTTTTGCGTTGCGCAAGCAAAAAATTATTCAGCGCTTTAGAATCCGGCTCCGCTGGCAGCGTTGTCCCCATCCCCTGCGCCACTTCGACCATGCGGTCCCAGCGCTTGGGCGTTTTCACAATGCGGCGGATTGACGCGACACCAGCGTCTTCGAGCGTCTTCGCTATCACGCCGTTCGCCGCCACCATGAACTCTTCGATCAAACTCGTCGCGCGGTTCTTCAACTGCCGCTCGATCGAGACCGCCTCACCGGCCAGCAGCACCGGCCGCGTTTCGATCGTTTCCAGATCAAGCGCGCCGTGCTGGAAGCGCGCACCGAGCATCCGCTGCGCTGCTTCGTCCTGAAGTTTCAGTTGCGCCGCCAGCGCCGCGTTCGCCGCAACCTTGGGCGGAGCAACTGCCGTACCCTCAAGCCACGCGCCCACGCTGGGGTAAGCCAACTGCGCCTGGTTCTTCACCAGCGCCTGGTAGGCCTTGCCATCCGAGCAGTTGCCCGTCGCGTCGACTGCGAACTCGATAATCAAAGCCGCGCGCAATGCGCCTTCATTCAACGAGGTGATCCCTTCGGAGAGTTCGGTCGGCAGCATCGGAAAAACCTTTACGCCTGTATATACGGATGTCGTCTCGCTCTGCGCGTGTTGGTCCAGTGCGCCGCCGCGCTTGACGCGCGCATCGACATCGGCGACGCCGATCATCACGCGGATGCGTCCATCGGGTAGCCGCTCGGCGACTTCGATCTGGTCCAGATCTTTGGAGGTGTCGTTATCTATCGACGACCACAATAACCCACTCAGGTCTTGTAATCCGGACGGCGGTTTTTGGTCGCCTGCGGCCACAATTCCGGCCAGCTCTTTTTGCGCCTCTGCGGAAAAATCCGGCTGAAAACCGTTCTCCTGCATCACCTGACGCGCCGCGTTCACAAGATTGAAATGATACGGATGACCGTTGACCATCTTTAGGGGAACTCCTTTCATACAAGGGAAGATTAACACCCGCCGCCGCGCAAAAAAATCAGCCTGCGGAGGGTTATCCGCAGGCTGTTTCATTGTGAGAAATTCAAGGTGAAATCTGCTTATTTGATGCCCATGTCGCTCAGGATCTTCGGGCTTGGGTCGTCGACCGCGAGCAGATTGTGGCAGGTGTCGCAATCAGCAGGAATCGATTTCGCTGACGCCTTGTTGGTGTGGTCGCCGTCGTGGCAACGGAAGCAGCCGGGATAATCGTTGTGGCCGGTGCCGTTATGTCCGATGTTGCTCGGGTGCGTGCCCCAGGTGACCTTCATCTCCGGGAAGACGTTGTGGGTGTAGATGTCGACCAGGCCAGCCGCTGCTGCATTTACCAACGCGCCCTTGGTCGCCATCACTTCCGGGTAATTTTTCTGGTAGTAGGTGTTGAGCGCCGCAGGAATCTTCTGCTTTGCTTCGTCTGTGCTGGCATAGGTTGCCTTGAGCAGCATCAAACCTTCCTTGTGCACAAAGGGGAGATCGGGGCTGATAACGCTCTCAGACATCGCGCGGTTCAGCGCTTCGTCGGCCGTACGCAGCCCATGCGAGGCGCGGTTGTGGCAGTCGATGCAATCCATCACGCGACGCTCGCCCTTGGGCGCGCTTGTTGTGTTGGAAGCTGCGAAGGTATCCACCGAGCCGTCTTCGTTGTGCTTCTCAACCCAGGGGATGGTCTGACGTTCGCGGTCGGTCGCAACGTATTCCAGATGCTCGAGGTGAATGCCGTGAATACCTGTGAGGTGCGAGATGGAATCGCGCCCCCCGAGGTGCAGCACGACAACAGAACGCGTCTTTGAGTTCTTTTCGTCATCGCCATAGTAGGAGAAGACGATGAGCTTTTCGCCGACAAACTTGGCTGGCGTATGGCAGCCTTCGCAGATATCACGCGCCGGGCGCAAACTGGTGACTGGCGTGGGAATCGGCTTTGGATACGTGTTGAATGTGACCTCGATCAGCTGCTTGGTGCCGTTCACCTTGGCGCGAATATAGGAATCAGCGCCGCTGCCGATGTGGCACTGCACGCACTCCACATGCGAGTGCGGCGAAACCTGGTAGGCCGCGTATTCAGGATGCATCACATGGCAGGTAGCGCCGCAGAACTCTGGCGAGTCCATGTAAGACGCGCCGCGATAGCTGGAGATGGCAACAATGAGAATGTTGACGACCGTGGCCACCAGCACAACGTCAATGCCATGACGGAAGACCTTGTCGTTCAGGTCTATCTTCGGATAGGTCTTCGGAATCGCGCCCTGCAATTGCAGCCGGCGGTAGCGGACCACGATGCCGATGGGGATAAGGATGAGGCCCAGAATGAAGAGCGCTGGAAGAATAAGAAAGAAAATGATGCCAAGATAAGGATTGGCATGCGCACGGCCCAGTATCTCGGTCACCCAGTAACCGAGCATGATGACCCCAGAGCCGGTGGTGCACGCGCCGCCTGCAAGACTGATGGGGTTGTTGCCGAAGAAGAGCGCCGGCCTTACCCAGTTTTCCCTGAACTTTTCAAATGCTGCCATTAACGGCCTCCAAGTATTTTCACTTTGCGGCTTTTTATAAAGGCCCGCTTGGGAGCGAGCCTTTCAAGCCGTCATGCTTACCACGCCTTACTTAACGAAGGTGCGGTAGTAATCCACAACTGCCTTGATCTCAGGTGCAGTCATCTTTTCCTTGTAAGCAGGCATCTTGCCCTTGCCGTCGGTCGTGATCGTGATCATCTGAGCTGCTGAAAGCGCCTTGACAGCCGGGTCGGTGGCCGCGGGAACCTTCATCGCCTTCGCCATCGAGCTATCCGCTGCGCCGTTTGCGCCGTGACAGCCCTGGCACTTGGTGTAGAGAGCCTTGCCGTCTTCTGCATATGCCATTGTGCCTGCTGCCATTGCAAAGCCCATCATCAAAACTGCGATCTTCTTCATATTCATCCTCTTTCCTCCAATTTGTTCATGCTGCTGGTTCTTGTCTTGCAACGCAGGCCACACAAACCCGCCCTGCCGCTTACATGCTTGTTTTAAGCGCATCCAACACGCTTAAACATCTTCGAGTGCCGCACCCCAATTCGACAACCCCGTAATGCTCACTTCGAGGTGCTTACTGATTCAAACCCCGCGCCCGGTAAAAGTTCTTTTCAGCGCACTTCAACCGCTTATTTGCTGCCATCAAAAAACACTTCGCTGCTATTGGAACCATGTACATCCACGTGACAACTGATGCAAGTTCCAGCGGCCCCGCCCGGCTGATGGCCATTGACCGTCTTGCCCTTCACCAGCAGCGCCGGAGCGTGGCAGTAAGTGCAGATCGTATCCACCTTCGCCCGGTTCATCAGCTTGGCCGTATCGCCTCCGTGCGGCGCATGGCAACCCATGCAACCTTCCACATTCACCGCGGCGTGGGGATACTTGAATGGCCCTGCCTGCTCCTTGTGGCAGCTCTTGCACTCCGCACTGAACCGTTCAGTCTTCTTCATACCCTTAGCAGCAACTTCGCCGTGCGGGTTATGGCAACTGCTGCAACTCACCTTGCCGTCGTTCACCGGGTGATGCACGGGAGCCGCAAACTGTTGCGGAACGTCCTTGTGGCACTTGTTGCAGAGCTCGGGCTCAGTGGTCTTCAACTCGTGCTTTGACCCGCCTGCTCCATGGACCGTGTGGCAACTGGTGCAGCTCATCCGGCCTTTACTGTGCGCGGTCTGCTCAAACTTCGCGCGCTCTTTTTCGTGGCACTCCAGGCACTTCGCGCTGACTTCCTTGCTGCCTGCATCATTCAAGCTGAATATCTTCGACCGGTCGCCGCCGCCTGCCGCGTGCTCGGCACCGTTGCCGTGGCAGCTTTCGCAGGTCGTCTTGCCGGTTGCGTGAGGATCGGCGGCAAATGCCTTCACTTCATCTTCGTGGCACTTAACGCAGCCGTCGCCCTTTTGTTGCGCACGAATCACCGAGGTCAACAGCAGAATCAATGCCGCCAAGCCCAAGAAGAGCCACACTTTACTTGGTTGCCGCAACGTCAGACCTCCAGCCAATGGCTGATCCCTTTTGGTGACCGAACCCGGGTAGTGCGACACCCAGTCCGCCCCTTCACAGAGGAGAGTTCAACATGTGCAATCCTATGCGGCTCATAACTTCCCCCTCTGTGATAACCATCACGGTCCATAAACATTGCACAACTTGCTGTTTTCATTTGATTTAAACATTTTTCAACCCTACGCAGCCGTTGCCGCTCGATCGCAATTTCCACCCCCAAAAAGCAGAGCGGCGAAGAATTGCTCCTCGCCGCTCAATATTCAGTTCTGTACTATCTCGTCATCTCAGAACTCGTAGTGGAATCCTAGCGAGATATTGTTGGCGTGGAAGTTGCGCGGCGCCGTCATTCCGGCCGGCGTGCTGTTCATCGCGGTGGGAACAGAGATTGTGGCGCAGGGCTTGACGGTCGACGCGATGCTTGAGACGTTGGCCGCCGTCAGGAAGGTTGTAGTGCACAACTGCGCACCCGACACGCCGCCCTCGCCGTAGCCGTAGTAGTTGTACTCCGCTTTCCAAATGAGGCCGGGACGCATTTGCCAATCCAAGTTGATGTACGGCGTCTGGTAGGTGGAATCGAGCGAGCCATTGACCGCGCGTGCGTCGTTGAAGAACTGGGTGCCATTCACAGCGCTGACCTGGTAGCCAACTCCGAACTTCAGTTTGTTGGTCGGGCTAATGAGAAGGCCCAGTGAGCCATGCTGTGTGGGCGCGTCGGCAAATGCACGAGCCTTCCAGAGTGCCGCTGTGGAACTGGTGACGCAAACGCTGGCAGCGCCGGTCGAATCCAACACCGCCGTGCCCGCCAAGCCCACAAAATCTTTATTCATGTTGGAAAAGCATATATTGGTGGCTGTGTAGACATCGCCATAGGCGTAATCGAAGTTGAACGCCACGTGCTCGTTCGGTATCAGCACGCCGCTGACGCTGCCCGTGCGGCTGTAGTCC
>CAIMNN010000362.1 GCA_903842845.1 uncultured Acidobacteriaceae bacterium
CGATCTCCTGGCCAAGCAAGTCGGGATTTCTTATCGGATGATTGCCTATTATGAGGCCCAGACGAACCGACCGCCGGCGGCAAAACTGCCGGTCATAGCTAACGCTCTAAAAATATCCATTGATGACCTGCTGGGCATTTGCAACATTGAGGTTGTTGTCTGTCAATGTCAGCGTATCGGTGGTCAAACCGCTCGGCAGCGGGGTGTAGCTGATGGGCAGCGTGCAGTACTGTGATGCCGAGATGTTGGCCGTGGTGCTGGTAACAAGTGGGCACTCAGGATTTGTGCCGCTGGCCAGAGTGAAGTCGATCGACGTGAACGCCGGATCGTTGCCAGAACCAGGGACCGGCAGGTTCAAGTCCGCGTTGCCGAAGTTGAACACTCCGACTGTCTGCGGACTGTCGCTGCTGGTCACAAAGTAAGGTGTGCTGAGGAAGGTAAGCGACGGTACAGCCGAATAGCTGAACTCGATCACCTTATGCGTAGACACGTTGATTGCGAAGAGGTCCGCCGCGCCATCCAGTGCCAGACCGTAACCAATACCGCCGGGGAGTGACCCGAGGTTATTGACCTTCGTATAGGCATTGGCTATCAGTTGGCTGACCGAAGTACCGCCACCCTGGCTGATGTAAGCGTTGGCATTCGGGTCAAGCACCAGGCCAGTCGGCGTAGTCAGCGCACTGTTCAATGTGCTGATCGTCGCGTAGCTGCTGGCGGCCGTGAACTCGAACAATTTGCCCGCGCCTGTGTCATTCACATACAGGTTGCCGGCGTAGTCGAGCGAGATGCCTCCAGCATTGGTGAACTGGCTTGCGCCGATGATCGTCGCGCTGCTGTAGCCGCTGGCATAGGTCAGTTCAACAACCGGTGCCGTCGTGCTGTTCGGATAAGTGATAAACAGGTTGCCCGAACCGTCGATTGCAACACCACCCGGCGAAGTCGTCGAGTTGTAAATGCTCTTGACTGTCGCGTAGCCACCGTCGGCCACGATCTCCTTGACCACGTTGTGGCCGGAGTCGGCAACAAACAGGTTGCCGGCGCCGTCGATTGCGATGCCCTGCGGTGCGCTGAAGCCGCCGCTCGTTCCAACACCGTTTGACGTTGTGTAACCACCCGCTGCAATTACCTGCGTGACTGTATTGGCCGTCGTGTCGGTTACATAGATGTTGTTGCTGCCATCGATAGCCAAGCCGGCCGGTGACAGGAAGGTTGTAGTAACCGTCGTGGTTGAGGCAGGCAGGTTTGTCGTGCCGTTGTTCATCGGGAAGATGACTTCAGGTCCGACGCCAACGCCCTGGACAAAGGCCGTAGCCACCAGATTGCCGTCGCCGTCGAGGATCTCGACCGCGCCGGTGCGCAGGCCAGGATACTTCGGCGTGAAGGTCACGTTCACCGTGCAAGTGTCGCCGATGTTGTAGAAGTGGCCTGTGCCGTTGGTGTCGCAGGTGCCGGTGCCGGCATCCGCGAAGTCCAGACCGGTGATGCCTTCGGTCAACACCACCACGTTGCCGATGTCGCCGGCCGTCGAGAAGGTGAAGGTCAGCGTATCAGGACCGGAAGTCGTGCCGATATTAACCTGGCCGAAGTTGTAGCCGGTGCCCGTGCCGCTCATATCAATGATGGTCAGAATGCCGGTGTTGTTCACCGTTGTAATGGTGTAAGTGGCATTCGCGCTGCCGCAAACCAGGGTTCCGGCGCCGTTGTAGGCGATCGGATATGTTCCGACCGGCGAATTCAGAACCGCCGTCGTCGTGATGTTCGGCGTGCCCGAGCAGACCGCGCTCGTGTCTGTGCCGATGAAACCGGACAACGTGTAATCACCGGTCACATTCGGCGTCGTGCCGTAAGTGATCGTCTGGTTGGTCGTCGTGATCGTCAGCGGAACATTGGTCGCCTGAGTGATCGTGACGTTGCCGCCATTGACAATGTTGATGGTGTAATTGGCGTTCGAACTCGTACAGACAAGATTGCCCGGGGCGCCAGTAGTTGCCGTGATCGGGTAGTTGCCCACAGGGTCGTTGATCACTGCTGTTGTGGTCACATTCGGAGTGCCTGTGCAGTTCGTCGCCTGTGAATCACCAGTGACAAAGCCGGTCAAAGTGTAATCGTTGACCACACTCGG
Organism: uncultured Acidobacteriaceae bacterium; assembly: GCA_903842845.1. GTDB lineage: Bacteria > Acidobacteriota > Terriglobia > Terriglobales > Acidobacteriaceae > CAIMNN01. The sequence goes on from CAIMNN010000362.1 coordinate 2,123, forward strand.
GATCGCCGTGCCATATGGCACGCTGACGCTGGTCGTTGCCAGAGTCAAAGTCGCAGTCGCCTTGCCCACAGTCACTGTCAGGCAGGTGGAAGCCGAAGTGATGTCGGGGCTGTACGTGACATTGGGTACAAACTGCACGCAGATCGTATCCGTGCCAGCCGGCAACACCGATGCCGCAGTCAGTGCGGGACCGCCCACTGAACCGATGTAGTAGCTGAACGTGCCATAAGTCGGCGATGTGATAGCAACTGTGCCGCTGTCGATCGACGCAGTCGCATCCAATGCGCCGGCGCCGATTGGTGTCGGGTAGTTATAGGGCGACGGCAGTACCGGTACCCAGCTGATCGTCGTTGTCGACTGCGTGATGGTCAACGTGCCCTTGGTTGCGCCCACAATGATCGTGTACGCCGCGTTCGCGCTTCCGCAGTTCTCTGAGCCAAGCGCCGCCGTGATGTAGTTCGGGTAAACTCCAGCCGGCGTTGACGCTGTCGCCGTCGTGGTCACACTCGGTACACCTGTGCAAACGTTGCCTTGGTTATCGGCGCCCACAAAACCCGTCAGCGTGTAATCACCAGAGACGACCGGTGTGATGCCGTAAGGAGACGAGCCATTGCTCGCCGTCAGGTTCAGATTACCCGTGTACTTGGTAATCGACATGTGACCGCTATTGGCGATGGTGATCGAGTACGTGTAGTTGGACGAATGGCAGCTCAGGTTGCCCGGCGCGCCTGTGGTCGCCGTTATCGGGTAGCTGCCAACCGGTGACAGCGAGGTTGCCGTCGTGCTCATGTTCGGCGTACCGGTGCAGGAGTTGGCCTGAGTGTCCGGGCTGTTGAAGCCTGTCAACGTGTAGTTGCCAGCCACGCTCGGAACCGCCGCACCATAAACCATGGTGTTGTTGGTCGTCGTCAGCGTCAGCGTTGCCGTAGCTGGATTAATCGTGAACGTCACGCAGACTGAGCTCGGGCTGGTGCCGCTGAAGTCCGAGGTATAGCTGCTCGAAGGTGCCCAGGTAACGCAGACCACATCTGTGCCGCCCGGCAATTTCGTGCCTGAAGTGACCGCGCTGCCGCCCGTCAACAGAGGGAAGTTCGGATAGTAGGTGTAAGTGAATGCGCCGAATCCTGCGTCATTCGTATTCGCACCCGTCGTGTTGTTGATCAACGTCGCGTTGATGTTGGCAGCGCCTACCGTGGTTCCATAAGTGAGCGTCGTTGTCGGCGGTACCCAGCCAAGTGTCGGCGTTGCAATCGAGACCGTGAAGCTCTGGCAAACCTGCGCTGGCGCGGAATAGTTAGCCGGTACTGTTGGTACCCAATTCACGCAGATCGAATCGGTGCCGAGTGGCAACGTTGTGTAACCGACAGTTATTGCCGTTGCGCCGTACTTGTAGGTGAACGTGCCCTGCGCGGAAATGTTTGTTCCGCCTGCCGATGTGTTCACTGTGATCGCATCCAGAATGCCTGCCGTCACACCTGCGCCGTAGGTCCAGCTTGTCTGGCTCGGCGTCCAGTTGATCTGCGTCGCTGCCTGCTGCACTGTGATCGTCGTTGTATAGCAGACGCTTGTGAACTGCGTGTTATATGCCGAGGTCGGCGTCCACTTCACGCTGACGTTGTCCGTGCCAACCGGCAGGACTGTGGCGTTCGAGAACGTGGTGCCGGTGCAGTTGTTGCTCACGTAGTAGGCAAACGTACCGTCCGCGCTGATGTTGGTGTTCACGCCGCTGATCAGTGCAAACGCTGCGGCCTGGAAATCAGTCGCTGTCGGAGCAACTCCATAGAACGTCGGGTTCGGCGTCGGCGTCCACTGGATCGTCGGGGTTTGACCTGTGATCGCCATCGTGATGCAGACCGAAGCCGAATTGAAGTCAGTCGCCCAGAACGTGATTGGCGTCCATACCGCGCAAAGTGTGTCCGTACCGGCCGGCAGAATCGTACCGACAGATATCACTGTTCCGGTTGTGTTTGTCAGGTGATAAACAAACGTGCCGTCTGCGCTGACGTTGCTGCTGTTGTTTGCATTGGTGGCAACCGCGTCAAACTGGCCTGCAACCATTGCCGTGCCATAAGACATCGTGTTCGGTACAGGCGCCCAGGTGATCACCGGCGTATCCTTGCCGATGGTCAAAACGCCGCGGTTCACAATGTTGATGGTGTAGATGATGTTCACATCCAGCGTGCAGGCAAGTGAACCGGCATCGCCCAGAATCGGATACGTTCCCACCGGCGAGGCGGCTGTCGCCGTCGTCGAGATAACCGGCGCGCCAGTGCAAGCCGTGGCCTGCGTGTCGCCGTTCACCCATCCTGTCAATGTGTAGTTGGAGGCAAGGCTCGGTATCGCCTGACCGTAGGTTATCGACGCGTTCGTCGTGGTCAGCGTCAGTATCACGGTCTGCTTGGTGATGGTCAGCGTACCGTTGTTGAATACGAAGCTCGTGTACTTCGGGCCGCAATTCAATGTGCCCTTGGTGATGGTAAGTGTATAAACGCCAATCGCACCAACAGGCTGTGGGCTGGCCACGATGCTGGGTGCTCCCGTGCACATCGCTGAGCCAAGCGGACCGTTCAACTGGTAACCAAAGGTCGGGATTCCCTGACCGAATGAGATGGTGTAACTGTCCGCGGTCACCGTCATCGCAGCGCCAAGGCCCGTGCCGTTCAGATTGATGACCTGCTGCCCGTAAGCTGGCGCAGCCGCATACAGCGTGTTATCGGTCAGCACAAGCTGTCCGATGATGCTGCCGCCGTTGATCGGCGTAAAGCTGATCGGGAATGCGCAAAACGATTGAACTGCCAGCGAATACGGTGCCAACTGGCAATCGCTGCCGCTGCCCTGATTCCACCAGAAGTCCGACGTAATGCTCGGGTTGTTGCCGGAACCCAGTACCGGGAAGGTCAACGCGCGGGTACCGATGTTCTCTATCGTCACCGTCTGTGGGATGTCCGTGCTGGTATTGCCAACAATCGTCGCATTGAAGTACAGCGAAGGAGCCGTGCCCTGCGACTGCTCCAGAATCTCGCCGGATACAAATGTATTGCCGTTCAGCGTTCCGCTTCCGCCTGCGTTGTAGAACAGATTGCCCTGGCCATCCAACCCCATATCGATCGGATTGATCACCGAAGCGGCAATCACCTTCGTCACGTAACCGCTCGCCACCGTGTATTCATCCACGGTGTTGTGTCCGCCATCGGCGATAAACAAGTTCCCGACGTTGTCCGTCTTGATGCTCTGCGGAATGCTCAGCCCCGTAACCACTGTGAGTATCGTCGGGTTCGCCGGCACTGCGCCGTTCACCGCAACAAGCTCGCTCACTGTGCCGTTGCCGTAGTTCAGCACGAACACGTCACCCGCGCCGTCAACCGCAAGGTCGGCTGGTACGCTCAGACCGCTGGTGAGTTGTATCACCTGCGTGTAATCAGAGGACGCAAGTACCTCGTTGACCGTGCCCGTCTGCGACGAAATATATACGTTGCCGTTTCCGTCAATCGCAGAACCTGTGGGTTGCGATGTACCAACAGCCATGCTGACATAGGTCGCGTAGTTGTCCATCGCGAAGAACTTGTACGTTACACCAACGCTCCAGTTCGTCACATAAGCGTTGCCTGCGCCGTCCGTCTGCACGTCGGTGGGCAGATTAATGCCGCCACCCACACGAAGCACGTTCGTATAGTTGCTGGCAGCAGTCATCTCTGACAAATATTGGTCATTTTGCGAAACGTAGAAAACGTTGTCGTTGCCATCAACCGCCATCGCGACTTCGGGGCCATTACCGTTCGAAACGCCAAGCTCATTCACCACGCCAGGCAGAAAGACCACCTGCGGACCAACACCGGTGCCAAAAATATAGCCCGTGCCGAAGAGTTGGTTGTAACTGTTTATCAGCTCAATCGCGCCATAGCGCGTGCCCGCGTACTGCGGCGTAAAGTTCACCGTCACAGTACAGGTATCGCCCTGGTTGTATCCTGAACCGCCTGTGGTGCAGGGGTTGGTACCACCGGGAACGAGCGCAAACTCGCCGTTGTTGTCGCCCTTCTGAACGGCAATAATATTGCTCAATATGCCGGGTTGGAAGAACTCAAATGTAACCGTCAGGTTCTTTGCGCTGGTGGAACCAATGTTCACATTGCCGAAGTTACCGTTGAACGGCGAGATTTCAATAACCTGGTTCGTGCTTGGCACACTTACATAAATGTTGTAACGGTTGTCAACCGCAATCGAGTCAACTGTACTCAATCCGCTCGCGGCTATCGTCTGCTGAATATAGGTTCCGTTGTACTGCAAAACCTCTTCCACAACCGACCCGCCGGCGCCGGCATTGGCAACGTAAACATTGTTCTGCGCGTCTACCGCAACTCCCCTGGAGCCATGTAAGCCCGAACCCAGGCTGACGGGAGTGCCCCAGGTACCACCTGAATAAGGAATTTCGATAAGACCATCGGACGAATCGCCGACAAATACGTTCAAATTCGAATCAACTGCGATGCCATATGGCCCAAGTGTCGAATCGCCTAGATTACTGTTCGAGTCGAGCAGTGTATAGGTAGTGTAGCCAGTCGATGCGTAAGCCACAATCACAGCATCGATGTTGGTCACGTCGGTCACATAGACGTTGTGATTGGCATCCAAAGCGATGCCCTGTGGCGCATAGACACCACCGAAAGGCTTGGAGAAGAGCGTCGAAAGCGTATAGAGCCCACCACCCGAAGGAACAGCCTTTATCACATTGTTACCGCTGGTATTGGCGATATACAGATTCCCACTGGCGTCCACGGCGATGCCATTGGGGGCGTTGAAGCAGGCCGGAAGCGGCGAATCACCGCATGTGCCGTTGCTCAGAGTGCTCTGCACATACGTGCCATTCACCTGGAACGTCTCCACCAGCACGCGGTGTTCGACGTGTCGGAGATATAGACGTTGCCGAACTTGTCAACTGCCACGCCACCAGGCGCACTGAGGCCTGTGTAGACAACGGATGACTCGAAGCCGACAGGATAGGCCTCTTGTGCGCGCACTATTCCTGTGGTGGCCAGCAGTAATGCGACCAGCGTCATGCAGGTCAACCGCATGTTGGACCCAGCGTTGAGGAAGTTACGGGTCAAGCTGATACACGTCGAACTAAGAGTCGTCTTCATTGCAAATCTCCGTGGAGGGGGTAGGGGGTTATTTACGAGATCTCTAGGAAATAACGAGATTCGCCCTTAAGCTAAGTTACATAAGAACTTATCTTGATTCAATCAGTATTCTTTCCCACTTTGGATGCCAGCCTGCTCTTCATCCCATTTTCATCCTTCACCGCATTTTCAGGCCTAAAACAGCTAACCTTTTATTTACATAGACTTGCACTCAAATTGAAGCAACTGCACCACTTACGCATCGCTCCAATACTGCAAATTGAGTACTTATTAGAGCGTTTGCGATTACTATTTTATCGATTCAATACAGTTAATATAGTTACCTTTTTGGCGTTTAGTAACTACCTGGAATTACCATGGATACAAGCCGTTTTGTGGATTGCTAAACGTATTTCAGATTGTGGAGTCATAGGCTCCGCATTCCCACGCAACCCTGCCGCACATCCCGGTTGCCTAAATAAATCCATTCGCTATTTACCTGCTCAAATCCCGTGCCCACAAACGGCATCGCCGCAGAATGCTGCTCTGATTTTTTGGTCTGGTTGGGATTGATTTACATCTGGCTGGGTGATTGTCACTTGATTGCCACTCTCTGAATCAAGCCATACCGGCGATCTCTTGAGTGGCGGGGACGACGGGGCTCGAACCCGCGACCTCTGCCGTGACAGGGCAGCGCTCTAACCAACTGAGCTACGTCCCCATTTCGTTTGCAACTATTTCACTATAACAAACTTGGCCACTTCTGGCGAGTCGCAATGCTGGAGCCGTGCAGCGCATCAGCCCCCGCACCCTTCGTCACGCCGACATCGCCATGCGCCGCACCTTGGTCTGCGCGGTGAAGCCCATATCCACGCTGATATTCCGCACGCAGTGCAACAGGTTGTTGGCTATCGATGGCAGCTTGTGCGCCGTCACGCGGAACGACGGCCCGCTCACGCTCACCGCCGCAACCGGGTTTCTCTGCGCATCCAGTATCGGCACCGCGATGCAACGCAGGCCCTCTTCATACTCTTCGTCGTCTATCGCATAGCCGCGACGATGCGTCTTCTCAATCTCCGCACGCAGCGCTTCAATCGTCGCAATCGTCCGGGGCGTGAACTTCTCAAACTTTATCTTCCGGATAATCTCTTCAATGCGCTCTTCCGGCAAAAACGCCAGCATCGCCTTGCCCACTGAAGTGCAATAAAGCGGATTGGCCGCGCCCACGCGCGTTATCATTCGAACCGAACGCGCAGGCTCTATCTTGTCGATGTAAATAACGTGCGCCTGCTCCAGGATGCAAAGGTGCGCCGTCTCTTCTGTCTCTGCTACCAGCCTGCGCAGATGCGGCTGCGCTCGCTCGCGCAGGTCGTACTGTTCAATTGCGCGATTTCCATATTCAAAAAGCCGCAGTCCAAGACGAAACTTTCCGTTCGCCGTCCGCTCAACCATGTGATGGCGTTCAAGCACCATCAGAAAACGATGCGCCGTGCTCTTGTGCAGTTGTAACGAACTGGCCACCTGCGCCAATCCAAGCGGAGTGGAACTCTCGCCAAGCAGGTCCAATACGGCAAACGCGCGGTCAAGTGCCTGCACTTTGTAAGTTCCGTGGGGAGCGGTATCTCGCATTGTGATTCTCCGTGCCTCTATATGGGGATATTTCAAGTGTTTCAGCGCAGCGCGCTGGTGTCAAGCAGTGGGACGCAATCGGGAATTACGAAACTTCTGTCCAAATCTTGTTATTTGCACCTGGATTGATTTCTCTGACCGCGCCGAGGAAATTGCCTACCCCGTCCTGCTGGCTGAGACTAGGATGGCACAATGTGGAATGTATATTCGACCCGATTCGGAGTCAATGAACTGCCTCTGAACTCTCGCACTGTGAAATCTGAACTGCTAAACCGTTGAAATTAAATCCAATCATCTAACTGATTTTCATTTGAGTTCAGATACCTGAAGTGCTACAGTATTGCAGTCGGAAAGCTGAATTGGATTCCAGCACTACGAAATGGGCCCCTGTTCCCTTGCCTCCTCTCGATTCAAATACCGGCTACCGCTTCGCGAGCTTTGAACTCAACCTTCGCTCCGGCGACCTGCTGCGTAATGGACGGCCCATCCATATTCAGGAGAAGACCCGCCAGCTGCTCATCGCCCTGCTAGAACGCGCCGGCGAAACCGTCACTCGCGCCGAACTACAAAACCGCCTCTGGCCCGACGACACTTTCGTCGGCTTCGAAGACGGCCTCAACACCGCCATGCGCAAACTCCGCGAAGTCCTCGGCGAATCCCCCCAATCCGCCCGCTTCATTGAAACCGTCCGCGGCCGCGGCTATCGTTTCATCGCACCCGTTGAAGTTTTCAACCTCGAAGAGCTCGCCCCCACCCCCCTCATCTCTACACCCGCGCAACCCCACCGCACCGACAAACGCCTCCTCTACGCACTCGCCGCTCTCGCGCTCCTCGCCATCATCTCGGGCGTTCTTCTCCTCCGCCACTACCTCTTTCCGCGCCCCATCTCCATCGCCGTGCTCCCCATCAACAACCTCACCGGCGACGCCGACCGTGAATACTTCTGCACCGGCATCACCGAGGAGCTCATCGACCGACTCGGCCGCATGGGCGGCGAGCAGCTCCGTGTCATCGCTCCAAGCTCCGCATACGCCTACGCCAAAACCAGCAAGACCACCGGCCAGA
>CAIMNN010000363.1 GCA_903842845.1 uncultured Acidobacteriaceae bacterium
CAGCGCCGTGTTCTCGGTGACCTTCACAAAGTCCGTGCGCACATCAAACGGGAAGATGGGCCCGGTGAGGATTTTGTGCTCCGACATAAAAGACTCAAGGTCCTTGAACTTGATCGGAGGAGGCGCGAAGAGCTTGGCAGCCAGCTCGATGCGGTCAAACTGCTTGGAGTTATTACCGGAAGTGCCGGGACCAGTGCCCAGACTTTCCAGTCCGCCTTTGAAGCGGTCGGCCTTCTTGGCCTGGCCCATTGACTCCCACTCGGTTGCGCCGGCGCCGGGAACGTGCAGGAGCGCGTCCTTTTCACTGCGGTCAATCGTGAAATGGAAATCGCCGCACATGCAGCTGTCCACAAACTCAAGGTCGATGTTGTCGCCCACGCCCTCAAGGTAGCGGTAGTGCCAAACTTCAAACGGATAAGTTGATGTTTCACCGCCGCCTTCATCCATGGGGCGCTGATACGTGCCGCCCGAGGGGTGCGAGTCAATCGAGTCCGGTTTGCCGAACGAAATGTAAATGTGGCCGCGGTCGGTCTTCCAGCCGGGTTTGCCGGCGGCGAAGTGCTCGTTGGCGTATGCGATGCGGCGGTAATGCTCCTCGCGGTACTCATTGTCCGGCGAGTCAGGATTGGGATTGCGGCGAAGCCAGAACTGCTCGATGAACGCCTCGCGCTCCTCGTCGTTGGTCAAGCTCTTGAAGGCTTTGCGCTCTTCGTCGCTGATGATGTAGGTGACGTCCTGCTCCAGCCAGTTCTTGTACGCGCCCTTGATCTCGCCTTTGAGCGCGTTGCGGCGTTGCACGCGCTGCTTGTCAGTCAGAGGACGCTTCAGTGGGTCAGTCTCAGGACCTTCCTGCTGCTTTTGCTCGATCAGCGTGCCTGTTGATTGCTGCTGCACAGCAGGAGCAGTGGCAGCAGCGGGAGCAGTGGCGCTCTGGCCACTGGTTGTCTGCTGCGCTGAAAGCGTGAGAAACAGACCGCAAAAGACGGCCGAGACCGTCAAAAAGAATACCGTTTTAAGACCGCTCAACTTCATCGTGAATCGCACTCCTGCTCCATTCTATTTTAAGTACATTTGCATTGCACAGCAACCGATGGCCGCAAACGCGTCTATAACTCTTTGACGCTAATGGAATGATAAGGTTACCGGAAAATTATTGCCAAATCCGAAACTTGAAAGGTCATTGGTCTGGCAGCCTGGGGCATGATTTGGAACATTTTTGATGGGTATCTCGTACACTAGAGAAAGAAAAGTTGGAGTTTTAGCACCCATGAAGAAGATTCTCATCATTTCCGGCATTGTGTTGACCGCGGTCATCCTCATCGCCGTTGCTTATTTTTACAATCAGGCCGGCTACACCAAGGTGATGACCGCCAAGGTGAACCGTCAAGAGCTTTCGACCATCATTAGCGGTACCGGTCAAATCAAGCCGAAGACCTACGTCGTGCTCGGCGCGACCGCCATGGGACGCATCACCCACCTCTATGTAAAAGAGGGCGACCATGTGACCAAGGGGCAGATCGTAGCCAGTATTGAAAACGTGCAGCAGGCGGCATCGGTTAACGGACAGAGGGCTACAATTTCGTCCGCGCAGACCGACATCAACGCCTATATTGCTGCCGAAAAAACTGGTGAAGCCAACGTGGAACATGCCAGGGCCGACCTGGTGCAGAAGAAGTTGGACTTTGAGCGCGCCGAGAGCCTTTACAAAGACGGCATCATGGCCAAGCAGGATTATGACTCCAAGAAGGCCGCCTATGACACCGATGTGGCAAGCCTGAAACAGGCCGAAGCGCAGCTCAACCAGGCACGCGCCAATACACAGTCGGCTCGCGGCCACCTGCACACACAGGAAGCTCAGTTGCTCTCCAACCAGAACGCGCTCGACCTCACCAAAGCCGTGGCACCCTTCGACGGCATCGTGACCAACGAGCCGGTCCGCGAAGGCGAAACGGTTGTTGAAGGCATTCAGAACGCACAGGGCTCCACGCTGATGACCCTCGCCGACATGAGCGTTATCACCGCTGAGGTAAAGGTCGATGAGACTGATATCGTCAACATCCAGCTCGGCCAATCTGCCGATGTTACCGTCGACGCGCTGCCCGGCAAGGTTTTCAAGGGCCATGTGACACTCGTCGGCGACCAGGCCATCCTGCGCTCCACCGGCATTGCCACTTCGCAGTCGACCACTGGCACCGAAGAAGCCAAGGATTTCAAGGTCGTCATTACACTCGACAGCCCGTCGAACGATCTGCGGCCTGGACTTTCAACAACCGCCAAGATCACCACCGCGCACAAGACCAACGTGCTCTCGTTGCCCATTCAGGCGCTGACCATGTTCTCGCCCGACGCTGACAAAAAGCCAGGCGTGCAAGCAGCCTCAAACGCCAAGCCCGCGCCTCCGCAACAGGGCGTCTTCCTCATCCAGAAAGACAAAAGCGGCAAGCAGCGCGCGCACTTTGTTCCTGTGAAAACCGGCATCACCGGCGCAACCGACATAGAAGTGCTCAGCGGATTGAACGACGGCGACGAGATCGTCACCGGCCCCTTCAAAACGCTACGCGTGCTTAAGGAAAATGCGCTCATCAAGCGGGATAACACTCTGGGTGCGACGACAACCACGCAGCCAGCCAACTAACGCCATTGATGCTGAACTGCTCAATCAAAGTCACGCACTAAGGAAGTGTACGAATGGACCCCAACCGCAACGGCAGTGGCAATGTTATCGTGGTGGAAAACCTGTGGCGCACCTATGACATGGGCAGCGAGCAGCAGGTGCACGCATTGCGCGGCGTCAATCTCAGCATCAAGCACAACGAGTATGTGGCCATCATGGGCCCCTCCGGCTCGGGCAAGTCGACGCTGATGAACCTCATCGGCTGTCTCGACACACCCAGCCAGGGCAAGTACTGGCTCAATGACCAGTTGGTCAGCGAACTCAACGACGACGAACTCGCCCGCATCCGCAACAAGGAAATCGGCTTCGTCTTCCAGACCTTTAACCTGCTCTCAAGGGCCTCTGCGCTGCACAACGTCGAGCTGCCGCTCATCTACAACGGCACGCCGACCGCTGCCCGCTTGGCGCGCGCCACTGAGTCGCTCACCAACGTCGGACTCGGCGACCGCATGAACCACAAGCCGAACGAACTCTCCGGCGGACAACGCCAACGCGTCGCAATCGCCCGCGCACTGGTCAACAGCCCCTCGATCATCCTCGCCGATGAGCCCACTGGCAACCTCGACTCCAAAACCGGCATCGAAATTATGGCCCTCTTTGACGAGCTGCATGCCAAGGGCAATACCATCGTCCTGGTCACCCACGAGCCCGACATCGCCGAGTACGCCCACCGAGTCGTCCACATCCGCGACGGCCAGATTGCCTCGGACGAACCCTCCAAGCGCTTCCGGTAAACGAACCAAAATCCAGAATCAAGCCCGGGCTCATTCCCGGGTTTTTTTTGTGTCCAGTGATTCTTCAAAACCAGCGAACTCCAGAAGAGCGACGTAGAAAGTCGCATCTTCCAGAGAAACACCCGAGCTGCAGACTTGCGGCCCGGGTGTTTCTTCATCTTTATTTAACCGGCACAATGATCAGCGCAAAAGGCGTTCCCCCGAACATGACAAACGGCTTGTGCGTGTTGGGCGTGGCCTCGCCCGAAGGGAAACCCGAACTGGCTGCGACCTTCGCATTCAGGATCATGAAGTGCGGCGGCACATGCACAAAATCCTTTTGTCCTTGTGGCAGTTTCGTTGCCGCTGGGTCCGTGTTGCTCCACACCGAACCGCCTTGCAACATGTACGAGTAGCCAATCTTGTTCGGGTCCGGCTCTTTGCCTGTCATCGCTGCGTGGTACCACTCCAGCCCGTTCGCATCCAGACACAGCGGCTGCCCGCCCGGCGTTCCCATGTCATGCGGCAGGCATGTCCAGCCATTCGTTCCTGAGCGCAGTTGGGTCATCTTGCCGCTCTCGTCCATACTCACCACGGCGCTGCCTTCAGCTATGGCAGGCGGCGCGGCGGAGA
>CAIMNN010000364.1 GCA_903842845.1 uncultured Acidobacteriaceae bacterium
ACAAATAGATCTCCGCCCGGCTCTGCTTCCACTCTTCCAGCGGCTTGCCCTGCGCGGGCTTGTCTTTCGAGGACGACGATAGCGCAACGTCGTACGTTGCAAGCGACTCTTCGATCGCGCCCGAGTTCAACTGCGCGCGTGCCAGCAGCAAGTAATTGCCGACGACAGGCGAGTTGCGCACCATCTGATGTGCGACCTCTATCGCCTTCGCCCAATCCTTGGCCTGCGTCGCCTTGGTGTACTCGCCGAGCAATGTGACTTCAGGTGGTTTGTTGGTCTGCACCGCGGGCTTGGCCTGCGAAAGCAGTGGGAACAGAGTGGCGAAGAAGAGTACAGCAAGAGAAAAACTTTTACGCATGGTTGGCTCCGTAGTTGAATATAGTCACGCCGATGTTGCGGCGCAAATCATTTTTGTGCATCCGGCCTGAAGTCGGGTATCAGCCGCCCCAGCAGTTCGATCAGTGCCTCGCGGTCCCGCTCCGCAACTATACGGCGCAGTTGAAATAACATGAAGTGCGTCAACGCAATGTTGTGCTTCTCGGTCGTGCGATAGGTCTTGATGCGTTCATTCGCAGTCGGCTGAAGGTCTTCGCTCTCCAGGTTCAGCTCTTCAAACAGCTTCTCCCCAGGCCGCATTCCCGTGAACTGTATCTCAACCTCGCGACCTGCAATTCTTATCATCCGCTCGGCCAGCTCCACAATCCGCACCGGCTCGCCCATGTCGAGAATGAACAGCTCACCGCCCTTGCCCATCGCAAGCGTCTGCAACACCAGCCCCGTCGCCTCGGGAATCGTCATAAAATAGCGCCGCATCTCCGGGTGCGTTACGGTCACAGGCCCGCCCGCCGCTATCTGCTCTTCAAAGATTGGGATAACGCTCCCGCTCGAACCCAGCACATTCCCAAACCGCACCGAATAAAAGCGCGTCGAACTCGTCGGTTGCAGCGCGTGCATGATTTCCTCTGCCAACCGCTTGGTTGCACCCATGATGCTCGTCGGCCGCACCGCTTTGTCTGATGAGATGAGCACAAAATCATCCGCGCCGTGCCGCACCGCCGCCTCCGCTACCTCCGCCGTCCCAAAAACATTCGTCTCCACCGCCGCAAACGGGTGCAGCTCCATCATCGGAACATGCTTGTACGCCGCTGCGTGAAAAAGAATCTCCGGCTTGTGGCGGTTGAACACAGCCTCAACGTGTTCCTTGCGCGTGATGTCGCCTATCTCCGGATGAAACTCGATCTCCGCATGACTCCGCCGCAACTCCTGCTCAATTAAAAACAGCGGCGTCTCGGCGTTATCCAAACCAACCAGCAACGCCGGCCCCAGCGCAGCAATCTGACGGCAAAGCTCTGACCCAATCGACCCCGCCGCACCCGTTACCAGCACACGCCGGCCGCCGATACGCACGCGCAGCGGTGCCGTATCAAAATAGAGTAGCTGTCGGCCGAGCAGCGCTTCAAAGTTGAGTGGCATATATATTGATGATAGAAGAGCCGCGAAGGCTTGCGTCTCACTGCGGCAAACGCGCAAAAACCGCTACACTCACTGCAAATCTGACTGCATAGAGCTATACACAGCCCTCAAATCTGTATACATAGAACTATTCACTTTTCAAAATCTGAAACGCCCAAAGTGTAGA
>CAIMNN010000365.1 GCA_903842845.1 uncultured Acidobacteriaceae bacterium
AACCCGTCAAGGCTCTCCGCATTCGCTGCGATGAACGGGCTGGAGAACGCCCGGCCTTGACCGAACCCGCCTCGCCTCTGCCCGCCGCGCAAGACATGAAGCAGGGGCACTCAAACAAAGAAATTTGGTTTGAGGCAGACGCCCTCCTTCAAATTCCGCCCAACGCGGGCATAAGAGGAGAGCAGACACCATGCCTTACACCAGCAGCAACACAGCGACCACAACCGCGCCGCACAGCAAAAATGCGGCACTCCGCAATCCGAGTGAATCGCCTTACCAGCAGCGCACCACGCAGCGCGACAACCCCACACAACAACTCATCAAGCAGGCCGTGGACTTTTTGCTCCAGCAACTTGAAGCGGGAAAAAGCGAGACCTTGACCGCGTATCTCGCCGCTATGGCCCGGTTCCATGCGTACAGTTTTGGGAACATTTTGAGCATTGCGAGACAACGCCCTTCAGCGACCAGAATAGCGGGGTTCTACGCATGGAAAGAGTTGGGACGGTTTGTGAAACGTGGCGAGAAGGGTATTCAGATTCTCGCCCCGATGGTCGGACACCGGCACAGAAAGGACACCACAGAGCAGGAGCCAAACACGAACCGGGAGACGAAACCCGCTCCTGTGTTGATTGGCTTCCGCGCTGTGTACGTCTTCGATGTGGCGCAGACCGAAGGCGAAGACCTGCCCGAGTTCGAGCACAGCATCACCGGCGACGTAGGCGAACACCGCAACCGGTTGATTGCGTTTCTCGATTCCCAGAATATCGCACTCGAATACAACGAGAACATTGCACCCGCTCTGGGCGTCAGCTACGGCGGAAAAATCGCCATCCTGCCCGGTCAGTCGCCAGCCGAGGATCTGGTTTGTCTGGTTCACGAAACAGCGCATGAGCTATTGCACAAATCCACTCGCCGCACCATGACCACCGCCACTGTGCGCGAGACGGAAGCCGAGGCCGTGGCCTTCATCGTAGGCCAAGCCATCGGCCTTGAGATGGGAAAAAGTTCAAGTGACTACATTCAAATGTACGCAGGAAACGCGGCGCTTTTGGCTGAAAGCCTTGAAGTCGTGCAGCGAGCCTCTTCGGTGATTTTGGACGCCATCACCGGAGAGTCAGCCACCACACGGAATGCGCCCTCGCCAGAGGTGCAGGACGCAATCGCGGAGGTGGCGTAATGAAAACTCTTCTCCGCATCCTTGAGCGGGCCGGTGGTTTCCGGCCCACTCTGTACCTCAAGATCGAGAATCCGCCGTATATGGCCCTTGTCATTGAGGCCACACCGGAGCCGGGGCCGCTGAACCTGCCTTCGATTTCGGTTGCGCACTATGGAGAGCAAAACGGCGACCTGATGCGCGACCCGGAGATGTGTTTCGAGTTGTCAAAACCGCCGCTGTGCGGCTTGGAACTAGCCAGCTTCTATTTCAGAAATGACTATCTCGGCGTGGAGCAGTATTCGCGCTATCGGGACGGCGAGAACTATGTTTGTCTGCCCGGCCTCTACGAGCAGCACGAGCAGTTCGCGCGGCAGTGGGATAAAAATCTCCGCGCACAGGGCTTTCTCGAAGCCTTCACGGACAAGTCGATTCGCGGCTAGTCCGCTCCCTGCGGAGCGGACCACACGTCCGACGTGTTACCGCTCCGCACGCCTTCACTTTTCAACCGCTCGAAAGGAGCTAATCATGGAAACCTCCGTTATCAATGCCAGCGAGTACCGCGACCTACCACTCTCTCAACTCAACGAATCGAAGACCAACCCCCGCCATGTCTTTGAAGAATCTGCGCTGAAAGAACTGGCATCTTCAATTCGCAGCCAGGGCGTACTTTCGCCCTTGCTTGTTCGTCCACTCACCGAGAACGGCTTCGAGATCGTAGCCGGAGCGCGGCGTTATCGCGCCGCACAGATGGCCGAATCTGTCACCGTGCCGGTGCGCATCGTCCATCTGTCCGATGCAGAGGCTCTTGCCGCCCAACTCGTCGAAAACCTTATCAGAGCCGAAATTCACCCGATGGAAGAGGCCGAGGGATTCGCTCGTTTACTCGCATTGGAGGAACCGAAATACTGTATTGAGCAGATAGCCGCCCGTGTAGGGAAACAGCCGTCTTTTGTGGCTTCGAGGATGAAGTTGGTTGACCTTGTGCCTGTTGCGGTCGATGTCTTCTATGCCAACGAAATCGGCGTGAGTCATGCGCTCTTGCTGGCGAAACTTCCCGCCGATCAGCAGGAACACGCGCTTTCGGCTTGCTTCAAGGAAGTCTACAACGGAGAACACAAGCCCGCGCGGATTCTTCTGCCTGTTCGCAATCTGCAATACTGGATTGAAACAAATGTGCTACTCGTTTTGAAAGACGCGCCCTTCAACAAGCGCGACGTGCAGTTGGTTCCCACCGCTGGCAGTTGCACCGACTGCGCAAAGCGCACTGGGCACAACAAGCTCCTGTTCGGTGACGACCTTGGAAAACACGGGGACCAGTGCGTTGACCCCCAATGCTACCAATCGAAAATTGCGGCTCATGTGGCAAAGACTGTTGCCGAAAAACCCGAGCTTGTGCAGATCAGCACGGCTTACGGGACGCAGAAGGAAGGCAGCCCTGTATTGCCGCGCAACAAGTACACCGCGATCCGCGACGATAAGCCGAAGTCCAACGACGAGGCCAAGCGCCCGGAGTTCAAGGTGTGCAAGTTCACCACCGATGCCATTGTCACCGAGGGCAGCGACATCGGCACCGTATATAGGTGTGCGCAAACCCGGCTTGCCCCGTGCATCACCCGAAGAAGGTAAACGGTGCAAGCGCGAACGATGCGCAATTCAAAGCCGAGCAGGAGAAGCGGCGCAGGGAGGAGGCCATCGCCAACACAACCGGTCTTCGCGTTCTCTCTGCGATCAGCGCGGCAGTCCCGGTGCGACTGATGAAACGCGACCTCTTGTTTCTGGCCGAGCGCATGGTCAACCTGCTGGACGAGAACCGCGCCGCGATCCTTGCCAGACAGCACGGCATCAAGAAGACCAAAGAGAACGAGTCCATCGGTAAGCTCTTCACGTCCTTTCTTCGCCGTGCCGACGAAAGCACCTTGGGCCGCGTCGTGGTCGAAGCCGTCGTCTTGCTCACTGCTTCACACGGTAACGCCTCGCACGTTCTGCGCGATGCCGCCGAATTTTACAAGGTGGACGTGGCCGCAATCACGACCACGATCAAGCAAGAACTCGCCGCCAAGGAAAAAGCGAAGACTGCGAAGAAGGTCGCGCCCAAGCCGCCCGTCAAAGCACCGACAAAGGTCGCGAAGAAAGCGGTGGCCGCATAGTGATTCAATTCGCTGAGATGTCCTGAGCGGAGCCAGCTAAACCGGCTCCGCATTCTTATGCCTGCCCGTCTTTCCCACCCGCTTGCTTGGCATCTGCATTACTGCCCCCACCCGACGGTCAGGACCGCAGGAAGGTTAGCGGCTAGAAGCACTGTAGCTCTCTACGCATGTCATGGATTTTTCTCATCGCGATCAGCGTTCCTCGACACCTAAAGGTGATTGAGGGCTGCACAATATACCGGTTCTTTGGTTGGTATGTTCCACAATGAGTCGTTCGATAGTGACAAGAATATCCTCTAGGCAAGTCTCATGAGTCATGCGTTCGTCGTACAACTGGTCTTCTAATATGTCGGGATCATTTCCGACAAGTAGTATCTTTGCAACTGGTAGAACACGTCGAACATATTCGGCAATCCTCTGCATGATATTTTCGGGAATTGAGGAGTCAAGAACTATGATTTCAAATGCTTGAGCACCGGGAATTAATTGCAGTTCAGATTCACTCTCTGCTATACACAAGAAAGAGGCTTGCTTTCGCATAAGAAGAGCATTCCGGACAGAGGCGCAGGATTCGCGAGGGCCGACAAAAAGGACTTTTAGCGTATTTGTCATTGAACCGGACCTTTTCTTGCTTGTACTTTTTCGTCAATCGAATGCCTGATGAAATTCCGCACATTCCGTTTTGTCCAAACCTTCGAACAATCCGAGAAACGCGTAGCAGTTGCGATCCCGAGCACCCCGAAAATGATTATGAGCACTAGCTGCGCCGCGCGAAAAAGATGTGGACGGAATCCGCACGTAACCGCCGTGAAGTCGAGATACTGAATCGATAGGGCAACTATATTCAGATAGAGAACGGCTACTACTGAAAAGGCAAAGACTGGACGCCAGGCTCCCCGCATACGAAACCAACGCCACGCGAGGATAACAGTGCCCACGGTGTAAACACCTATCATTGCCACCTTTTGCGAGGGTAGCAGTTCATGCAATCGAAGAAAGAGAATGATGCAACTTGATGCCAAGCTAATGCGCAGAAAACATGCCAAGCGTCTGCCTGTTAAACGCCATACAAGAAGGTCGAATACTACCCGTGCTCCGATGCCGATAGCAAGAGCGCATAACAGTACATGAGCAAAAATCAATCCAGACCGCATTGACATACAGAACCTCCTTCACCGCAACGGCACTACCTTGGTTTCGCAGGTATCCTCTTAACAGCTTGCACATTGAACTGGGCTACAGCTTTAGCAACTTCTGCCGCTGGTATCCGTGTTTTTGGGTCTTCCTCCAGCCAGCAATAGAGGACTTCAAATGCAGCGCCCACAATGCACCGTGCTGCAATGGTTGTGTTCTCTATTGCAAACAGGGAAGGCGCAGATTCGTGTGTTTCGCGCACCTGATCTTCCTGTTGCATCAAGATTGCGCGTCGAGTTTGTTCGATCCGTGCGCTAAGTCCTGACGATTCGACGATGAGGATTCGAGCCTGTTCCGGGTTCTGGGCAAGAAATGTGAATAGTGTCTCTACCCCCAGCGACACCCTCTTCAGCGCATCAGGCTGAGTTCTCATCAAGCCGCTCATTACCTTGGCGATGGCTTGCCCCAATTCTTTAAGGGCTACATTGAGAACGTCTTCTTTGTTTTGGAAGTGCAGATAGAAACTTCCGGTTGAACTCTGAGCTTCGGTGACGATCATTGGTACGGTGGTTGCATGGAAACCGTGCTGCGAGAAGAGCTTAATCGCTGCGTCTAGTAGAAGCCTTCGCCGCGCTTCCCTTCGTTCTTCCGTAGCCGTAGTCCTTCGATAAACCATTTCACTTTAACCCCATTTGACAAGCAAGAAACGCCATGGCATTCTTTTCTTAAGCAAGAAAAGAATGCTATGGCGTTCGATTCTTTGTCAATCTCCGTAAGTTCCGGTCTTCCTCTTTTGGGCATCCACTATTGGATAGCCTCTATAGGTATCCCAGAACTGCCGATAGGTACAATTATGAGACTTGCTGGCTGGCCCACTCTTTTTCGCTCGTTGACCGCGCTAATGATGATCGTGACATGTGCGATGGCTCTTAGCGCCCTTAACGGATGCCACCGCAAAGCAGAGGTAGCGGCAGACGAACCCGTTCCTGTGCGCTTACGCACACCAAATAGCTTTCACGAACCTGTTTCCGTGTCTGCTAGCGGGTCTGTGGAGGCTAACGTAACTGCTCTGACCGCTTTTCAGGTCGGTGGGCGGGTAGCGAAAGTGTACGTTGAAGAAGGCCAGCGGGTAATACAAGGTCAGGTGCTGGCTGAGCTCGATCCGGCGGACTACAAGAACGCCTACGATGCAGCATCTGGACAAGCGACTGCCGCTGATGCGAGCGCATTGCAGGCAAAAAATGGATTGCGATCGCAGGAATTGGAGCAGGCACGGGTCGATTTTGAACGGGCAAAGGATGAATACCAGCGCCACAAGTATCTGTTCGATCATCAGAGTCTCTCCGCAAACGACTTTCACAAGTTCGAAGCGGTCTACCTCGCCTCGCAGCAGCGCTACGAGATGGCTCTCCAGGGGACACGCAGCGAAGAGAAGAAGGCCATCAATGCTCAGGCACATACTGCAAATGCCCAGTTGAGCGAGGCCAAGAAACACCTAAAAGATTGTCAGCTTCGCGCGCCTATTAGCGGCTTCATTGGCATGAAACATGTGAATGTGGGGGACACGGTCGCACCAGGAAATCCGGTCTTCTCTGTACTTGATCTCGATCCTGTGAACAATGATTAATTTTGTATTTTTATTATTAAAATTATTTCGCATTATTTCAATTTTCTCTGGAAGAACTCCATTTTTTATTCC
>CAIMNN010000366.1 GCA_903842845.1 uncultured Acidobacteriaceae bacterium
GATACCGCGCACACTGCACATGTCGATGGTGGGCTTGCGGGACATGAGCATCATCGAGACGCCGCCAAAGGACAGGATGGCGATACAAACTGTTGTCGCCAAGTACGACGAGAAGATTGTGCGGTCGGCGATAGAGGTAGAGCTGGAGCGCGGCGGACAAGTTTACTTTGTGCACAATCGCGTGGAGTCAATCTACGAGCTTGCTGCACGGATCCAGGAGCTGGTGCCGTCTGCGCGCGTAGTTGTTGCGCACGGGCAGATGGGCGAGAGTGAGTTGGAGCGTGTGATGCTCGCCTTCATGCGCCATGAATATGATGTGCTGGTCGCGACGAGCATTATTGAGAACGGACTCGACATTTCGCTAGCGAATACCATCATCATCAATCGCGCGGACCGTCATGGGTTGAGCGAGCTGTATCAGTTGCGCGGACGTGTGGGTCGTTCAAACCGGCGTGCGTATGCGTATTTGCTGATTCCATCAGAAAAAGATCTGACTGAGATTGCGCGACGGCGGCTCGCCGCACTGAAGGAATTCAGCGATCTAGGTGCGGGCTTCAAAATTGCGGCGCTTGACCTTGAGTTGCGCGGAGCGGGCAATCTGCTGGGTGGTCAGCAGAGCGGCCACATTGAGTCTGTAGGTTTCGAGCTGTACACGACGATGCTGGAAGAAGCGGTGAGCAAACTGAAGGGTATCGCCAAGCCCGATACGATCTCGGCGCAGCTAAATCTCGGAATTGCGTTGCGCATCGACGAGCAGTATGTGCCGGAGGAGAATCAGCGGTTGCGGTTGTACAAGAAGATTGCAGGCGCCACGGATGCAGCGGCAGTTACTGAGTTGCGCGCCGAGCTTGAAGACCGCTACGGAACATTGCCGGATGCGACGGTTTATCTGCTGGAGGCGGCGGAGATACGCCTGTTGGCTGAGCAGTTAGGCATTGCGCAAGTCGATCGCAAGAGGAACGAGCTGCATTTGAAGTTTACTGATAAGTCTGTTGTGGACCCGGCGCAACTGATGCGCGTAGTGAAGAGCCATGCCAAGCGCGGCGCACAGTTTACGCCGCAGGGGGTGTTCAAATATCCGCTGAAGGCGACGCGACCGGATGAGCTATTGCTGGAACTGCGGGAGTTAATTTCTTCGCTTGAGCCTGTCCCTGTAATCAAATGACACACACGGATGTCTTCTACCCCTTTCGGGTAGTATTCTTATCACGCGTTCCGTGGCATGTTTGAAAATGGATACGAAACCACGAGGCATTGTTTATGAACCAGAAAGTTAGAAAAGCTGTATTTCCTGCTGGCGGATTAGGCACGCGTTTTTTGCCTGCGACAAAAGTCATTCCGAAAGAGATGCTGGCGCTGGTCGACAAGCCGGTCATCCAGTATGGCGTTGAGGAAGCGATCAACTCCGGCATCGAGCACATCATCATTATTACGGGCCGCGGCAAGGGCGCGATGGAAGACCACTTCGACCACAGCTATGAGCTGGATGCGACGTTGGAGCGCCGTGGAAAAACTGAGTTGTTGGCTGTTTCGAAGGGCGTTTCCTCGCTGGCACGCATCAGCTATGTGCGCCAGAAGGAGCCGCTGGGTCTGGGCCATGCTGTGCTTTGCGCGAAGGAACTGGTCGGCGGCGAGCCATTTGCGGTCATACTGCCTGACGATGTGATTGACGCAGAGGTGCCATGCCTGAAGCAGATGATAGACATCTTTGATGAAAAGGGCGGCTCTGTGATAGCGACAGCGACGGTTGAGGGACCGGCGATCAGCGCGTATGGCTGCTTGGCAGGTGCAATGGATAAGCAGAATCCGCGCATCTTCAACACGACCGGAATGGTGGAGAAGCCGAAGTTTGAAGAGGCACCATCGAAGCAGGCGATCATCGGGCGGTACATTTTGACGCCGCGCATTTTTGCTCTGCTTGAGGAGACGAAGCCCGGAGCAGGCGGCGAGATCCAGTTGACTGACGGCATTCGCGCGCTGCTTAAAGAGGAAAAGATCTACGGCTATACTTTTGAGGGGAAGCGCTACGACGTGGGCGACAAATTTGGAATGCTTGAGGCGACAGTTGAGTTTGCATTGAAGCGTGAAGATTTTGGTGAGCGGTTCCGCGAGTATTTGAAGGGGTTGAAGCTGTAGTTACCGATGCGGTATTGAAAGTGAACGGCGGAGATTGACTCCGCCGTTTTTTATTTGCTGATGGGGATTGCAACCTGCACAGGAGTGCTCGGCGAACCGAGGGTTCCATCGGCTGACTGATATGTGATGCGGTAGGATTCCTGCGTGCCGGCTTTTGGCTGAAAGTCGGTAGATGTTGTGCTGGTGGTTGGTCCGGCGATGCGGAGCCAGGTGCCAGTGTTGGCGGTCTGACGTTCGACGATAACTGCAAGTCCATTTGTCGGCGTTGCGAATGTGAGCGTGACGTGCGCGAAGGGAGTTGCGGCAAAGATTGCGGTGGGTGTGGTGGGCGTAGCGATCTGCGGAGCGCCGATGCGGACGATGACGGGCTTGGTGGGGTCGCTGCGATAGCCGTTCTTGGCTACGGTCACGATGCGATAGAAATAGTGCTCGCCAGGTTTGACGTAGAGGTCAGTGTAGTCGCGCGCGGTTGACGGGAGCGGGTCGCCGATGACCACGCCGATATCGTTCTCGGCTCCGGAGCGCAGGACGAGAAATGATGCGACCTTGTCGGCGGGCAGCGCGGGCACAAAGCTGAGCTGCGCTTTGCCGTTAGCGCCGTTGGCCGCTGTGATGGAGGGCGGCTCGGGGATGGTGATGTCAGGCAGCGTGACATTCACTGACGCAGAGGGTTTGCTTTCGACGCTATCAAATGCGACGGCGACGATGCGATACTCCATCTTTTGGTCGGAGGCGCTGCCCAGCGGATCGTCATAGAGTGGTTCGGTGGTGAGGTGTTCGTTGAGTCGGACCCATGCGTTGTTGGGATTTGCGCCGGTGGTGACGTGGCGCTCAACGAAATAACCTGCGATGGCGGCGACGGGCGACCAGGTGAGGCGGACGCGCGAAGTGCCGAGAGTTGCGGTCAAACCTTGAACAACTGGAGGCGGAGCAACCGAACGAGCCGTTGCTGATGCGGGCTTGGATGGCATGCCGAGATCGCCACGGGAATCGACTGCGCGTACGCGATAGTAGTAGAGCGTTCCGGGTTGCGTGTATGTGTCGACGAAGTCGGTGCTATCTGGTGGAAGCGCATCGGTGTGCAGCGCTTCATAGGGGCCGTCGTAGAGATGAGCGCGCTCGATCAGATATCCGGCGAGGTTTGCATTCTGACGCTGCGGCCAGGTGATGGTGATCTTGCCGGGCGTGGCTGCGGCGGTCACGGGATGCGGAGGCTCCATGGCGATGACATCGGGATGGAAGTAGTGCAGATTAGCGGGGCGGCTGCGGCGACCGAATGCGTCGATGGAATAGACGTGATAAGTGAGCTGCTGATTGGCAGGTGCGCTGGTGTCGAGGAAGAGTGCGATCTTCGGATCCCAACTGGTGCCGGGAACGATGGTCTTTGCGTTGACCGGAGTGTTGGTTTGGTTTTCGCTATCGCGCTCGATGGTGTAAGCGATGACTGGCATGGATGGGTCGGGCGATGATGGCGGTGTCCAGCCGAGTGAGACTCCTTTCACGGTTGTCGTGGCGTGGATCGCATCAGGCATTGACGGAGGCGGTGTAACGACGGATGAATCGATTGGTGCGCTGCGGAGTGAGTAGGCAGTTGGTCTGCCGTTAGCATCGAGAGCAGTGACTGTGTAGCCTCGGGTACCGGGCGGAACATTCTGCATGGTGTAACTGATGCCGAGAGCGTGTGCGTAGGCGGGGTCGCTGAGCGCGCGCAGGACGAGAATTCCATAGACTTGTTTCTGCTGCGTCTGGCCTTGAGCTTTTGAGAAGGCTTGCGGGAGCCGTTTGATGGCGTCGGCATCTTCAATGGAGAGTTGCTCGAGCGCTGACGAGTCGGCGTGCGCGATTTTGGGAACAAGAACGCGGCCGGTTGAATCGGCGAGCTGCCATCCGGTGAAGTTCCACTGTGAGGCAGCGGGAACCCATAGCAGCGAGATGCCGCCTTTGC
>CAIMNN010000367.1 GCA_903842845.1 uncultured Acidobacteriaceae bacterium
ATGAGCCAGCGACAGCATTTGTTTCTCACCTCGATTCGAAGGAAGGAACTTCCAGATCGACTTTGAGCCGGTGATTATCGAAGTGCACATGGAATTATGAGCGATTATCCGTGATGAACACCTCTCTTAGCGCGACTGCGTGCGCCCAGCCACATCGTGATTTCTTGAGGCAGAGTTCTGTTCCCGGTTGCGCTGTGCACAGCCTTGATTCGCAGGAAGGTTGAGATAAGTAGTACTGTACATACGCACGTTGCCGATTTAAAGCCATGTAAATTATTCAAAATAAATGAAATATGGTGACGGTACTGTACGAGACCTAAACAGCGAGATTCTGGAGCGCTTACTGTGAGCGTCGCTTGAAGTTGAGCAATTTGTAACGCACCAGAATGAGAGGCTAGGTCGTATGAAAGCACAATGGGAACAATCTTTTCTTTGCCAGTGGATGCAAGCGAACCGTGTCAAGATCGCAACTCGGCTTTTCGGAGCCCTGTTCTTCGGAGTCCTGGCCGTTAGCATCGTTTCCGCACAATTGACAACCGCCGATGTGTTGGGCACAATCACCGACTCCACAGGAGCGGTTGTGGCTGGGGCTAAGGTGACCATCAAGAATCTGGGCACCGGCATTATTGTAAACACGAAGTCGAATGGAACAGGCGACTACATCTTCAATCTGCTGCCTCCGGGTCACTATTCGGTGGTCATTGATGCGCAGAGCTTCAAAAAAGCGGTATACCCGGATATCGTGGTGGCTGCAGGCGACCGAGTGCGCGAGAATGGCGTGTTGCAAGCAGGCAGCGCTGAGGAAACGGTGACGGTTACGTCCGCGCCTCCACTGTTGCAGACTGACAGCTCCTCGGTAACCAGCGTGGTGACGGAGCAGTCGGTACAGGATCTGCCCCTGAATGGACGCAACTTTGTCAACCTGGTTCAAATTCAGCCGGGCGTCACCGCGGGACAGCCCAGCGCGATCGGCTCCGGCCAACGTCCTGACGACCGGCGCGAATCTTCGGTCATCTCGGCCAACGGTCAATCCGATCAGTTCAACAATGAAATGATCGAAGGCATGGACAACAACGAGCGTGAACAGGGACTTCTTGGCGTTCGCCCGTCAATCGATGCCATCGCGGAAGTGAAGGTGGATACCAACGCCTTCAATGCTGAAATCGGACGCAGCGCCGGCGCGGTAGTCAACATCATCACCAAGTCGGGCACCAACGCTTTTCACGGCACCGCATATGAGTTCTTCCGCAACGACATTTTCGATGCGCGGGACTACTTTACGACCGTGGCCAGCGGAGTAGCCAAGCCCGAGTACCGGCAGAATATGTTCGGTGGCAGCGTGGGCGGTCCTATCGTCAAGAACAGGACCTTCTTCTTCGCCGACGTTGAGGACAATCGCAAAATCACGGGGCAGCCAAGTGGACAAGTCACCGTGCCTACGCTGCAGGAAAGAGGCGACCTGAACGGAACTGGCATCTACGACTTTAGCGACAACGGCGGCTCTCCACTGCCCGCCGCATATGCCAATTCAGTCGGACTTGCCTATCTGAAGATGTATCCGAAGCCGAACATCGGAGGTGCAGGGGCAATTGTCAACAACTACATCGCTGCACCCAAAGAGCCGCAGTATGCCCTCTCACTGGACGGCCGCATCGATCAGAACTTCAAGAATGGCGACCTGCTCTTCGGCCGGTATTCCTACAACAACACCAACACTAATTCGCCTGGCGCCTTTCCGGCTGTTTCTGAAGCGGGGATGACGATTCAGCCGGGCGGCAGTTTCTTCGGATTTTCCGGTTCCTCGATCACAAAAGGGCACAATGCCCAGTTCAATTACGTCCACATGATCACGCCAAACCTGGTGCTGGAACTCAAGACCGGCTACACGCGGATCGACATCGATACAACCGCTCTCAATTCAGGCAACAATGTTTCGTCGGCTATCGGACTGATTGGCGCCAATACTCCTACAGCTCCGCAGACCTCTGGACTGATGCCGATCATGTTTATCACCGGCGGCTATGCGGGTCTTGGCGACTCATTCTATCTGCCCATTCTCGACAAAAATAACACCTTCCAATATATGGGTTCGTTGACCTGGACGCACGGAACCCACAACATCAAGGCCGGGGCCCAATTCACGCGCCGCCAACTGAACTACTTCCAAAACGTTGAACCGATGGGATGGGCCTTTTTCGATGGTTTGACTGGCAACGCGATGGAAGATCTGCTGACAGGCCTGCCCCTCGGCTATATGCGTGGCAACAATCTCATCCAGCCCGGATACCGCGCTTCGGAGTATGCAGGGTATGCACAGGATGACTGGCGGGTGACTCACTCGCTCACGTTAAACATCGGCCTTCGCTATGACATGTACCAACCCATCAGCGAAGCCCAGATCGG
>CAIMNN010000368.1 GCA_903842845.1 uncultured Acidobacteriaceae bacterium
CCATTGGCCACCAGGCGTGTGCGAACAAAATCCGACACCGCGACAAGCCGTATGCGAAAGAATCGCAGAAGCTTCTTGCGGCCATAGCTCAGCCGCTCGTCCGTTCCTCCATGCACCATGTGGATGTGCGCCACGCGGATGCGGAAGAGAAAACCCAGCAGTACCATGATGAGCGAGTGCGGAACTGCTGTGGCAAAGTAGGCGATGTTACGTTGACCGCGAACGATCTTGACCAACTGACGAAGCAGAGCGAGCTGACCATGGAATACGTGCGTATCAAATCCGAGCCGCTGTGCCTCTCGATGAACCGGCCCGGCTGGCGCGAATAGGATGCCGTCATATTCATCAGCGAGTTCCACCATAGTGGCCAGCGCCATTCGTTCAGTGCCGTATAGATTGCCGCTGTGCAGAATGTAAATGAGTGGAGTCTTCGTGCGCACGCTTACCTCCACAACCACGGTGTGAGCCACATCGGTGGACCGGACTTCTGCTCCGCCTTCAGCATGAGCCGCTCAGGCGCAACTTCGGTCACAACACAACCAACGGCCTTTGGGTGGCAGCGCTCCAACTGTAGTGCTGCTTGCTTGAGCGCAGCCTTCTCTGAAACGCAAGACTGGACTGAGATCATGCACACATCCGCAAATGGGATGAGCGATTCAACGTGTGCGTCGTCCTGAATGGAACGCGTAGCAACCAGAACTATCTGATGTTCCTCAGCGGCGGCGAGCATGGCACGACGTGCGGAAAGCGCGGTAAAGCTCTCATCCTCAACAGAAGATATCTGTCCCTGCGTCTCGTCGATCAACGCTGTCGTGAACGAGATGCTGTTCAGCTCATCGCGCAGGTCGGCGAGTAGTTCTTTCGCCGCAGTAAAACCAGCCAGCGGAGTAAACAGAAAGATATGCGAACCACGCTGCATCATCTCGCGTTCAATGGCAGCGGCAAACCGTGCCAGGCGCGCTCGATATTCACAGTTCAACGATCTAAGCGGCATCTCAGCCATCGGCTTGAAGCCGAGCACTGAGCCTGCATCACCTGCCGTATGGATGCGCGGGTCAATGAAGTCCGCTGCGACTGGCAGTCCAATGCCGAGTACGAGAGCCAGAAAAAATGCCATCATAATGATGCGGCGTTTTTTGCCGCCAGCAGGCATATCCGCCGGCAATGCGCGTGAAAAGAATCGTGCAAATCCCGGTGCGCTGCTCTCAAGCATCAGGAAGCTGATGCGGCTGTCAACTGCATCCAGGCGTTGGCGCTCGTGCTCGATATCAGCACCAATGGCCAAAGCGCGTTGGAAGTTGGTCGAGTAAAACGCTGCGCGGTTGGATTGGTCCTGCACTTCCTTTTCCAGGCCTTTTTCTGTCTTGTATGCGGCATACGATTCAGCCGAACGTTGCTGCAACAGAATATTGATGTACTTCGCCGTAAGCTCGTCGGATTTATGCGCGAGCACTGCGTCAAGTTGAGCGAGCTCGGTCTCAGCTGCTTTGCGGCCCGGGTGATTTGGCGAAAGTCCACTGATGGTCTTGAGCAACTCACTACGACGGCTGTTCAAGTTTGCTTGCAAACTGGTCAGTGCCGCATCTTTTGAAGCAAGGTCGCTTCCGTAGGCCTTTGCCGCGCCCGCGTTCTTCAGCGAGTCGAGCTGTGCATCGGCTGCTATTTGGCGTTCACGCGCCGCAGCCAGTGAACCCTTCGCGTCGACAAGCAGTTTGTCGTAAGGATTCGCAAAGCCTTCACTGAACGAGCTAACACCGAGCAGGCTGGATATGTTCGTCTTCTCCGCCATGTTCTTCTGTATCTGCTCGTTGATGCGTTCATGCTCGGTCTTCAAATTGTTCAGGCGCTGATCGTTATCAAAGAAGTCCTCCTGGTGCGACTTCTCAAGAAACACATCGACAAGTGTGTTGACTATCTGGTCGAGACCCTGTTTCTGCTTGCTCTCCAGCTCAACGGTGATCTGATACGTATCCGGCACAGCCTGGATCTTGAGCGCGGCCTGCAACCGCTCGACAGCGCGGCGGTCCGATTCACCACGCAATTGCCATAGATTGCGACGGTCCCCCAAACGCTTCAGCGTTTCCTCAACTATGTCGTAGCGGTTAATGGTGCGTACATTCTGCTGCACAAACTCACGGTACTGCTGGTTCGATTGCAGCTCGAGTTCCTTGTCGTCCTCAAGGTTCTTCACAAAGCGCGGCGAGATGTAGATAACTGCCTGCGCCGAGTAAGTTGGACGACCCAGAAGAAATGCTAGCGGAAAGCCAAGCGCCATCACCGAGAAGAAAGTGATGATGCCCATCTTCTTGTGGCGGCGGAGGCTGGCCAGCACGTCGATCTTGCGCGCATCGCCGGAGCTCTGTTGTTGCGTTTCAGAATTGTTCATGGTTTTAGCAATCCCCCCAGCACGATCCAGCTTGAAAGCGGACTGAACTGCTCCAGCGTGTAGCCCACCTTCGCCATGCCGCGGCGCGGGACGTAGATGATGTCGCCTTGGCGTAAATTGAAATTCTCTGAACCGTCGCCCTTAAGGATCTGGCTTAAGCTGATCTCCTGGCGCAAGTGCTGTGACGGACGGACAACAACAATATGTGATCCGAGGCCGTCCTTGCTCAGGCCGCCGGTCTGCGAGAACGCATCGAGCAGCGTCATCTCAGGAGTAAGCCGTATGGCGCCGGGATGCAACACCTCACCGAGTACGTAGACAAGCTGGTCGTCGGCATCGGGAATGTAGATGATGTCGTTGCGCTTGAGTTGAATGTTGTAGGCCAGGTTGCCGTCTTTGAGTAATGCTTTGAGGTCGACCCAGACAATGGCGTCGCGCCCGCGAATGATCGCACAGCGGTTGAGCGCAGCCTTGTCAGAAGCCGCACCACTGACCGGCAATGCGCCGGAGCGTGCGAGCGCCTCAAGCAATGTGGGCGCAGTTTCGAATTCCAGTGAGCCAGCGTGGTCGACGCGGCCGAGAATGAAAACATGGTTCGATGCGTAATGCTCCACGCGAATATTCACCGACAGGTCGTCATAGTAAGCTGAAAATCTTGTCTTGATCTCCTCAACGGCAGTTTCGCGCGACATTCCTGCGATTGACACTGCGCCAATGAGCGGCAGCGTGATGATTCCATCGGGTCCAATGATCTGCTTGCCGGAGAGCTCCGGACGGTTCCAAACTTCGATGGTTATCTCGTCGCCGATGCCGAACTCGTACGAGGGTGAAGTGATGGCATCAAACTTGGCGAGTGCCTCGGCGGGTGAGAGTGGGCGCTCCGTGTAGGTTGCCTGGAACTTGGCGGGATTCTGCGCAGCCAGAGGCACATTCTGTGCCATGGCCGCGCTGAAGCTCAAAAGTAGTGCAAGCAGCGGAATAGCAGTGCCGCTGAAGCGATAGACAAGCTTTACCCATAGGCTCTGGTGGGCGATATCGCACTCGTAGACGGCCCAATCTTCTCTGATTCTTTCAAACACCGTTGGTTCCTCACAATTCGAACATTCTGATTATGAGTAACCTGTGGAAAGAACTCACTTCATCGCAAGAGGAAGGGGCATACCCCTTTGGGGGCAGAATGCTACCAAGGACGTACGGGCGAGATGCGTCCCCCGTGGGTCTCAGCCCAGGCGCGATGCAAAAGCCCGATGATCTGGCGTGAATACTCTGATTTGGCCTTGGTTTCATCGTTATTCTGCAATGCGACCTTAAGCAGCCGTAGCCGGTGCCAGAACTCCTCCACCCAGAGCGCAAAAATTGCCCGTACCCCGTTGTATTTGCGGTAATAGAGGAACTCACTCCTCATGCGCCACAGCGTCAGCTGTGAACCATATTTTGACATGGAGAGAGAGGTAATGGTCTTTGAGGATTCGCCGCCGAGATGCACGATGCGCAGTTCGGGCCAGTACCAGATCTCAAAGCCTGCGTTTTTGATGCGGTGGCATAGGTCGACCTCCTCGTAATAGAGGAAGAACTGCTCGTCAAAGTAGCCCACGGCTTCAAGTGCCTCGCGGCTGATGATGGAGTATGCGCCGGGAACCCAGTCAATGCTTGCCGGCTGGTTCGCTGGCGCCCAGGTGCGGTCCTGACGACCGAAGAACTTTGACCGCGCAAAGCGGCACGACAATCCGGAGATGCTGAGGAACTCGTTGAGCACCGAGGGGTACATGCGCGCCGAGGCCTGCCAGGATCCATCGCGTCCAATGAGCGCGCCTCCGGCAAGACCGACTCGCGGGTTGGCCTTCATCAGTTCAACGGAGCGGGCGAGGACGCCGGGCTCCATGAAGGCATCAGAGTTCAAAAGCACAACATAGCGGCCGGATGCACGCTGAAAGCCGAGGTTGTTGGCGCCTGCAAAGCCGAGGTTGACCTCAGACCGGATCAATTCGATCGCCGGAAATTCCTTAGCAACCATGTCAGCGGAACCGTCACGCGAGGCATTGTCGACCACGATGATCTGCGTACTGAGGGCGCTGGCCTGCTCCATGAGCTGGGTCAGACACTCGCGCAGAAGATCGCGTGTGTTGAAGGAAGCAATGATGACAGATATCTCAGGTGTAGGCTTGTTCATTTTGTTTACCTTTCGGTGATGCGCGCAGTGCGCACCCATTCAGATTGTTTTTTGGATTGGAGAAAAATGGTGGGAAGCAGGAACAGCTTCCAAAGCATGTAAAAGGGCGCAACGGCGAGGTCACGAAGAACGCGCAGGCCACGGCCAGAGATGAATGCTGCGGCGGCTAGATGAAGCGCAACAACGGCAAACGCCACACATGAGTAGAGGCGCATACTTGTGTCGCTTGCCAGCAGTGTGAAGCAAAGTAGCGTGATGTGGAAGGTCAGCGGCAGAAGCAGAAGATCAAGCAGCGGCTCAAGCAAGCGTAGACGGCCACGCAGAAGGTCTTTCAGCAAACGAGGAGCCTGCTCCTTCAAAGCAAGAATACGTCCGCCCTCCCAACGTGCGCGCTGGGTTTTGACGGCGTTGCCCTGCGCGGGCATCTCGCCGAGGACCATTGCTTCGCCGATGTATGCAACGCGGATACCAGCCTCAACCAGCTTGATGTGATATTCAAGGTCTTCAACGACGGATGTCGCCGTATACGGAACGCGCGTGATGGTCTGGCGCGTGAGACCGAAGCCATTACCGTAGATGCCACAGGAAAGGCCCAGACGCGCGCGACCGCGTGGGCGGAGTAGATTGAAGCCGCAGAGGGCAAGATCCATCAGGCGCGTGCGCACCGAGTCGCCGGGATTCGAAACGCGATAGCCGCATTGAACAGCTGCGGCGCCGGAGGCGAAGGCCGCGTGCATGGCGACGAGAAAGTTTTCGGAGGCGCGTGTGTCGGCGTCGACGATCAGATAAGCGTCGTAGTTTTCGCCTTCAAGTTCATTGAAAGCAAAGTCGAGCGCGTAGCCTTTGCCGCGCTGCTCCAAATTGTGGCGCTCCAGCACGCGAGCGCCGGCCCTGCGTGCGTGCTCCGCTGTCGCATCTGCGCAGTTATCAGCAATGACGATGATATCGACTTCCGCATAAGGCAGATTGCATTCATGCAGTGAGCCGATCACGCCACTTATGCCGGCCTGCTCGTTGTGTGCCGGGATGAGGACGGCGATACGATTACAGTCTGTATTTTTGGTTCCCATGCGCCGCGTCGTATAAAAGATGCCTGCGATGGTCAGCGCCGCAAGCTCCAGCGTTCCGGGCAGTGTGACAAGCGCGGCGAACCAGCCTGCGAAATGCAGTAATGTGTGAAGAATATTCATCCCGCAACCTCGCGGAGCTTCAGGTCAGCGCTGGCGCCGGCAGGAAGATGCTTCAGCTCGAGCATACGCTCTTCGAAATGCGCAGCCAGTTTACTCAGATTCGTACTGCTGTTGTACTTCTCAATGACCTGCGCGCGGCCACCAGCGGCAAGTTCATTGCGCAGTGAATCATTCTCAAGAACGCGCGCTATTGCAGCAGCGAGCTCCTTGTGGTTCGAAGCAGCGCAGAGGATGCCATTTACACCATCCGTGATGAGCTCCGGAATTCCAGTGATGCGCGTGCTGATAACCGGCACGCCCATCGCCATCGACTCCATAAGAACCACGGGAATGCCCTCAGCGAAGCTCGGCAACACAAAGACCGTTGCTTGTTGATAGAACGCGCGAATGCGGTCCTGATTGATGTTGCCTTCAAAGCGCACGTTCGATGTCAGGTCAAGGTCAGTGGCAAGCTTCTCAAGCGAAGCGCGGTCTGGGCCATCGCCGACAAATCGCAACAACGCCTCAGGATGTTTGCGACGCAGTTCTGCAAGTGCGAGCAGCAGTATGTGCTGGCCCTTCGCTGGCGTCAGTCGACCAACGCAAAGAATTTCCTTCTTAGCATTGACTGAACCTGTGGTCGGCGCAAAGCGCTCCGTGTCCACACCCAGCCGGGCGACGCCTATCTTGTGCCAGTGCTCATACTCTGACAGCTTCATCAACTGGCTGCGTGCAAAATCGCTGATGGCAACGATGAAATCCGCCTCGGCCACCTTGCGCGCCAAATGAAATTGAGTCGCGTCGTAGAACTCATCGGGCCCGTGGACGGTGATGGAAAGCGTGCAACCCATGAAGCGCTTTACGATGAGCGCGACCGTCGAGGCCGGCGTTGCAAAGTGAACGTGAAGATGCTCTAGCTTCTTCGCGCGCATCCACTCGGCGATCAGCAGCGCTTCAACAAAATAAAATGCGCTCCAAACCACGGCGCGAACATCAGTTCCCGCCAGAACGAGCGCATAACGGGCCGCGCTCAAAAACGCCAATGGCGAAAGTAGAAACGACCTGAGAAGCACGCTCAAGACCTTTATCTTCGGCGTGCTCTTGATGTAACGAGTCGTGCGAAGCTCCAAAGCCTCAACGACGGTCAGTTGCGCCTCAGGCCGGTCAGCCGCATTGATGGATGCGACGTGGATATCAAATCCCATGGCTCGCAGGCCACGCACCTCATTCAGGATGAAGGTGTGCGAGATGGAAGGATAACGGCTTACCAGGTAGGCCATGCGGATATTAGGTGTCATGCGACAGTCCTTTGGAAGTTAAATTTAGCGGCCATGGTCGGACGCGCGAACACAAGCACTTTGGAGTCAGCCTCCATGGGTAGCTTGAGATACGCGCTGGACCAGCCTACGAGCATGGCAAAAATGGGAATAAGCTGCATGCCCATGTAAACGGTGCCTACTGAAAAACCGATGGCCACAAAAAGCCCTGCCAACGTGAATGCCAGTGAAGGTTTGCCGCGCACGGCATTGTGCGATTCCTTGAGCGCACGTCTTATCAATAAAATGACAAGTCCGAAGATCATCATCACAAAGAAGAAGACGACGATTGTGCCGTGCATAAGTGCGAGCAGCAGGTAGTAATTGTCGATGGAGGGCATGCTGAGGTTCTTGGGCCAGGTGTTCCTGCCCCAGCCCAGCCAGCTCCTCTGAATGGCGATGTCGACATATTTGTCGATGAGCTCTTTGCGGTAGGCGGCCGACTCTTGGGCCACAGTCTTGGCGGCGGCGCGGCCGACAGCGGCGTAGTTGTATGCGGCAAAGCCAACTGGAACACCAATGACAAGCAGCAGAGCCACCAGGATGAGCCCGGCCTTGCGCGGATTGCGACGGTTGCCGATGGCGGTGACAATAGTAGCCAGAAAAAGCGCGATCCACGGCCCGCGGACCATGGTCATGAAGACACCTGCTGCAAGGCCATATGTGATGATGCGTGCCTTTGAGATGTGCAGCCAGGGCAGGCTTTTGAAGTAGGGCTCCCAATGGCCGTGCCACTCCATCCAGCGGTGAAGGCGGAATGCGATGACCAGGATGCAGCCGGCCAGGATGGCGTGACCATACGGGCCGGCGACGCGTGCGAAGCCCCAGCGGAAGGTCGTGACCCAGACATGCCCTTGCCAGGGAAAGAACCTGTCCAGAAGCATGCGATACGGCGTCATGGCAAAGCGAAACTCATAGACAGATGTAATGGAAACGAAAAAGAGGCAGATGATGATGCGCTTGAGAACGCGAATGCGCATGCCCATCGGCTCAATGATGATCTTGCCTGCAATGTAAGGGAACAAATACCAGGCCAACAGGTCGAAGGTCAGGTTCTGCGCTTCCTTGTATCCGGCGTTGGTGTACTCCGAGACGCTCATGGTGCAGACCATGCCGATCATGCAGAAGTCGGTCCAGCTCCAGCGCCAGTACTTTTTTATCTGCGGAAGCAATCCCAGAAAAACAACCAATATCACCGGCTGGCTGAAGGTGACCTTGGGAATACCGGGCATCGTCCAGCGATAGAACTCGGGCAATATCAGCAAAACAGGTATGTAGACGTTGATAAACGTCTCCCTGGCGCCGTACCGCAAACAGTACACGAGAGCGATGAGACCCGGAATGAGGACTATCGATTCCATTTGACTCTCTAAATGTACGTTTTATTGACATTAATAGGCATCACCAGAGCGGTGCATGGGGCTGCCCCTGATGGGGCATATGGCTGAATGTAAGGAATTTGTACAGTCGGAAGTGCGGGGATGAACGGAAACGAATCAGCCCTGACACTCAAGGAGGAATCCAATGCTTCTGCCCATATACATCGAGTTCATCGTCGCCAGTGCCGTGTTCGGTTTTATCTTTGGCCGCGATGCTTTTGAACGCCTTTTCGGAGAAAAGTAAATCTGTCGGGCTTGATTAAAAGATCAAGCCCGGCACCCAACCCACAAAAACAACAACTTACAGGTGCAAAGAACATGAACAAGCAGGCAATCAACAAAACGAACGGCAAGGCCCCCATACTGGTAACCGGCGGTTGCGGCTTCATCGGTTCAAACTTCATACGCCAGTGGGTTGCCACATCAGATATACCAGTCGTCAACCTCGACAAGCTGACCTACGCCGCCAACCCTGCAAATCTGGCCGATCTGCCAGCGGGTTGCAGCTACAAGCTGGTCGTCGGCGACATCCAGGACACGAACCTGGTCCGCAGCCTGTTCAAGGATTACCGCCCTTCGGCTATCGTCCACTTTGCCGCCGAGAGCCACGTTGACCGCTCGGTCACCGATCCAGAAAGCTTTTTGAATACCAACATTCATGGCACTTTTATCCTGCTCCAGGAAGCGCTGGCCTACTGGCAGGGTTTGGAAGGAACTGAGAAATCTTCCTTCCGTTTTCTTCATGTCTCAACCGACGAGGTCTTTGGCTCGCTCGGCGCAAACGACCCGGCCTTCACAGAAACGACGGCATACTCGCCCAACAGCCCTTACTCAGCCTCAAAGGCCGCCTCGGACCATCTGGTCCGCGCTTACAACCACACCTACGGCCTGCCCACGCTCATCACCAACTGCTCCAACAACTACGGCCCTTACCAGTTCCCTGAAAAGCTAATCCCGCTGATGATCGCCAATGCCCTCAGCGGCAAAGCGCTGCCAATCTACGGCGACGGCATGAACGTCCGCGACTGGTTGTATGTGGAAGACCACTGCGAAGCCATCCGCCTCGTGCTCGAGCGCGGCGTCACCGGCGAGACCTACAACGTCGGCGGCAACTCCGAGAAGACCAACCTTCAGGTCGTCGGCACGCTCTGCAAACTCATCAACGAAGTTGACCCCAGCAGCGACCACAACGAGCTGGTCACCTTCATCAAGGACCGCCCCGGCCATGACCGCCGTTACGCGGTCGCAACCGACAAGATCTACAACGAGCTCGGCTGGCAGCCGCGCATGAGCTTTGAAGAAGGCATGCGCAAGACAGTTGCCTGGTATGTGAACAACCCCGAATGGATCGCACAAGTTATGAGCGGTGAATACCGCAACTGGATCAACAAGCAGTATGCCTCGGTCGAAAGCCTTGTGGCTTAAGCCGCCGGAAGCACTGAACAACTTCGCATCAACAAAAATTTCAGGAGTCCCAAAAAAATGTATAGCAATCGCCAATTCGCATTCGATAACTCAGTCTCCACCGGTTCATTGTATGAGGACCTTTTTGACCGCTACTATGGCGGCGCCTCATCTTCAGGCGAGTCGTTCTTCAGTCATCTCAGCCACTCTTTCATCTGGCTCTTTCATTCCATCGCCCCTCGCATCGTCCGCAGGGCCTCTGTTCTGGCCAAGCGCGGTCTCGATATCGCCGCATCCGGTTTTGGTTTGTTCCTGCTCACGCCCCTCTTTCTCTTCATCGCCATCTGCATCAAGGCGACCGACGGCGGCCCCATCCTCTTCTGGCAGAAGCGCGTTGGACTCCACGGCACCGTCTTCAGCTTTCCCAAGTTCCGCTCCATGGTCACCAACGCTGAAGAGCTCAAGAAGAAACTGATGGCGCAGAACCAGCACGGTGAAGGCGTCACCTTCAAAATGAAGAGCGACCCGCGCATCACAGGCATCGGCCGCATCATCCGACGCTTCAGCCTCGACGAGCTGCCTCAGCTCTGGTGTGTGTTTACCGGCGAAATGTCTCTGGTCGGCCCGCGCCCCGCAGTCGTGCAGGAAGTTGCCCGCTACACCATGCAAGACCGCGTTCGTCTGCGTGCACTGCCCGGCCTCACATGCATCTGGCAGGTCAGCGGCCGCTCCGAGCTCTCATTCGACAAGCAGGTCAAGCTCGACGAGCAGTATGTTCTCCGTCGCAACTTCATGTTTGATCTCACCCTGCTCGCCAAGACCGTACCAGCAGTGCTCGGCGGAAAAGGAGCCTATTAATGAATTCCGCACTCGGCCTTCAACGTGACCGCTTCTCCTACGCCGTCGCCAAGCGGGTGCTGGACTTCGTTCTTGCCCTGCCCATCTTCATCGTCTCACTCATCATCGCCGCGCCTGTTGCAATGCGTCGCATCAACACTCCTTCGTTTGACACCATGAGCCTCCGCCTGATGGCCGGATTGTGGAAGGTGCTCTCAGGCCGCATGAGCCTGGTCGGCCCGCGCATGGCAAACTCCAGCGAATTCAGCATGGAAGCGCTAGAGGCACGCAGCAGCGTGCGTCCCGGCCTCGTCTGCCTCCACTGGTTGCGCAAACGCACAAACGTTGCTTACGGCAACGAGTTGGCCAGCGATCTCGAGTACATTCAAAAGCGCAGCCTGCGCACCGACCTCTCCATCCTTGCGCTCTCGCTTCTTGGCCTCGTCTATGGACACTCCGGCAAAAAGGCTGAGCGCGTTCTTCACATGCTCGGCGTCCGCATCGACAACTTATCCATGCAGGAAACGCTTGTTTCCATCAACAAAATGCTCGACCTCAAAGGCGAAAGCCATCAGATCAGCTTCGTCAATGCCGACTGCATGAACAAGTCGGTCACCGACAGCGAGTACAAGCAGGCTCTCGACAGCTCGGACCTCATCCTGGCCGATGGCATCGGACTCAAGATGGCCGGCTCCATCCTGCAATCGCCCATCAAGGAGAACGTCAACGGCACCGATCTTCTGCCGCGTCTTTGCGAGCTGATGAACGAGCGTGGAGCATCGCTTTTCCTTCTCGGCGCGCGTCCCGATGTGATCGAAGCCGTATCCGAACGCATTCAGCGTGAGTATCCGCACATCCGCGTCAGTGGCGCACAACACGGCTACTTCAAAAATGAAGCCGAGGTTGTCAACAACATCTCCGCAGCCGCACCGGATGTTCTTCTCGTCGCCATGGGCGCGCCTTTCCAGGAGCTCTTCATCTCCAAGAACCTGCACAGCATGAACACCAAGCTCTCCATTGGCGTCGGCGGCCTCTTCGACTTCTACTCCGGCCGCATACCCCGCGCTCCACAATGGATGCGCGATGCAGGCCTCGAGTGGACCTTCCGCCTCTATCAGGAACCGAACAGAATGTGGAAGCGTTACCTGGTCGGTAATCTTGTCTTCCTGACCCGCGTTCTCGTGAGCAAGTTCAAGCTCCACAAAATTGAACATACCAAGGTGGCAGTATCATGAACGGCATTTTAGACCTTCGCCGGCGTATGGCCGGAACGACCTGGGCCGGTATGCCGCTCAAGTCCATCGAACTCCTCGACCGCACAATGCTTCAGCACGCAATCGAGCAGATGGCCGCCAACGGCATCCAACGCTGCATCCTGGTCACTGAGCACCCTGCCGCGTTGCGCAAGCAATATGGCGGCGGACACAAATGGGGATGCACCATCGAATATTGCAGCGTGGATCAGATCACGGCAAAGCTATCGCAGCTTGAAGACGAGCCCGTGTTGGTTGGTCAGGCTGTCACTATTCCCGGACTGGGCCAGGCTGGATTTGAACTCAAGGGCCGCTCACAACCGCAGCTCTATATGAACGCCGCACTTTTGAATGATGGGCTGAAGTCCGCTTTCACCGGATGGGCTGTCAGTATGCCGTCCATGCTGCTGCGGCATTGTTTTGCAACCGAAGGCGCAGCCGGACTGCTTCAAGAAGTTCTCAGAGACAGTAACGCTGCCCAGGTTATCCCCTGCCCGGCTATCAGTGTGACCACACCCGAAGCGCTGCGCACTTCCATTGAGATGGTGCTCGAAGGCCACTTCACCGACATCGTCTATCACGCCTCTGAGATCCGGCCCGGAATTCTCGCAGGTGAATGGCCCAGTGTCCACGCCGATGCCACATGCAACGGCAAGGCATATATCGGTGCCCACGTCCGCATCGGACGTGATGTGAAACTCGAAGGCTATGTTTCCATCGGCAGCAACTGTGTCGTCGCCAGTGGCGCAGAGATTCGTAACACCGTCGTCCTCCCCGGCACCTATATCGGCAGTTTGGCACGACTGGACGGTGATATTGCCTTTGCTGGCAAGCTGATCCATGGCGATGGAGCCAGCATCATCGTCGATGATCCGCGGCTGATTGCAAGCACAGACATCGAGCCCGCGCACATACTCAGCCACTTCCGCCGCTTGCTTAAGCAGGCATTACAGCACTCTTCCTGAGTGCACTCCACTTCCCGCAGCTGAACACAAAAAAGCCGGAGCGTCGCCGCTCCGGCTTTTGCTTGCCTGCTTTACTCTTCCGGCAGCAACTTGTGGTTGATGGCAAACAGCGCCAGCTCCAACCGGCTTGATACGCCAACCTTGTCAAACACATTTTTCAAATGGCGCTTGACCGTCTCTTCGGCTATCTTGCACTCCTTGCCTATGTCGCGGTTCGAGCATCCCTGCGCAACCAGGTGAATCACCTCGAGTTCACGTGCCGTCAGCCCAAAGCTCTTTTTAGGCGGCGCGCTCGTCTCGGTCATCAGGTCGCGCAATACCTGCACAAGGTTCTGCACTGGCTGGCGTCCAATCCAGTAATTACCCTTCAGCACTTCGTTGATAGCCTGTGTCAGGTCGGCGGCCAGTGCGTCCTTCAGCACAACGCCGCGCGCGCCCAGTTGCAACGCCTCCAATACCTGCTTCTGACTTATCTCCGACGTAAGTAGAATTGTCTTCGTCGCGTTCTGCGTTGTCGTCAGTTCGCGCAGCGTGTCAAGGCCGGGCAGCAACGGCATATTCAGATCAAGCAGCAGAATATCCGGATGCAGTTCGTGTATCTCGCGGATTGCTTCCTTGCCGTTCGATGCCTCGCCCACAACCTGGTACTCGTTATTGCTTGAGAGCATGCGTCGTATTCCGTAACGCACCACCGGATGGTCACCAGCGATCACGATGCGCAGGTTGCGCTGCGCGGACTCAACATCCTTCACCGGCCGCATCTGCGCAACCGTCGACTTTATCTGCTCAAGCTGCTCGGTCACCTGGAGCTTATTGTGTATCCGCGATGCCGTCTCAAGCTCCACGCAGTTGCCCGCCAGGTTGGTCAGGCCGATGGTGACGCACCCGCCCTTCAGACGATGGGCCAACCGGCCTATCTCGTCATACTTCAGTTCCTTCACCGCCAGCTCAAGTTCCTTGATGTCGGCGCTCACTTGGATATGGAACTCCTCAAGCAATCCCATCACAAGCTCATCGCCGCCGAGCGCACGAAGTTCGCTCAACATCTTCGGCTCAAGCGCGTCGAATGCAGCGTTGGCAGGCGCGTCCGTCAGATCCGCCTGATGCGTCTCGACCCAGTGCTCCAGTATCTGTTTGATGTCGGAAACGTGTATCGGCTTGCTGATGTAATCGTCCATGCCGACCTTGATGCAGGCCTCGCGGTCGCCTTTCATTGCGTTTGCGGTCATGGCGATGATGTACGGTTGCTGGACAAGCGTGCTCATCTGCCGGATTCGCTTGGTCGCCTCGAGCCCGTCCAACTCCGGCATCTGCACATCCATCAGTACAACGTCATAACGCTGACGCTGCACAGCTTCCAAAGCCTCCAGGCCATTGCCTGCAAGGTCGGCGCGGTAACCAAGACTGGTCACTATCTTCATGGCAACCTTCTGGTTGATGGGATTGTCTTCTACAAGGAGGATGTGAATATTGCGTTTGATGGCAGCACTCTCCCTTTCTTGCTCTTCAGCAGTGTGCCCGGATGCGGGAAGCGGTTTGCTCAGCCCGCGTACCAGGTGGTCAAAGTGCGAGGCCTTCACGGGTTTGGTCAGCCTCTCAACAGGTGAAAGTATCTCATCCAGCTCCGTGTTCCGCTCGCCCACATGCTCAATCAGCGCGATTGCAGGAGCTTCTTCCTTCAGCTTGCTCAGCGCGCTCACAAATTGAACGCTCTCATCGGTGTGCATCGGCGCAGCCAGAAGCAGAAGGTCGAACTTTTCTTTGCTCACCGCCGCACACAACTCAGCGAGCGTATGAACGCACTTCATCGGTATGCCGCAATAATTGGCCTGGTAAAAAAGAGCGGCTTCGCTGATCTCGTTGTTCTCATACAGCAGAAGCTTCTTGTACTTGAGCTCTGCCCCGGTCTCGGTCGGACGCAATACTTCCTCGGCAAGCCTTGCTTTGAGCGTGAAATAAAACGTGGAACCTGTATCGGCTTCCGACTCCACCCACGCAGTTCCGCCCATCAGCTCAGCCAGCTTTCTGCTGATGACCAGGCCAAGGCCGGTACCGCCGTAGTTGCGCGTCGTGGAACTGTCCGCTTGCGTAAAAGGCTGAAAGAGCCTTTCTATCCTGTCCTTGGGGATTCCGATACCGGTGTCCTTGACCGACAAACAAAGATCTACATTCAGCCCACTTCGGTTCTCGATCTTCACCGTTATCAGAATGCCGCCGACCTTTGTGAACTTGACCGCGTTTGCAACCAGATTCACCAGGACCTGCCGGATGCGTGTGACATCGGAAACGATCAGGCTCCTCAGGTTCAAGTCGATCTGGTAGCCGATCTCAAGCCTCTTCTCGATCGCCGACGGAAGCATTAGGTCGATGGACTCCTCGACGCATTCACGCAGACAGAAAGGCATCTCTTCAAGTTGCATGCGCGAAGACTCGATCTTTGAGAAATCCAGAATGTCATTGATCACCGAAAGCAGGTTCTCGCTCGAAACGCGCACTGTCTCCACGTATTCACGCTGCTCTGCGTTCAAGTGTGTGTCCAGCAGCAGACCGGTCATGCCGATCACGGCGTTCATCGGCGTGCGTATCTCATGGCTCACATTGGCGATGAACTCGCCCTTCGCACGGCTGGCCGCTTCGGCCGCCTCTTTTGTGCGCTTCAGGTTCGCCTCTGTGGCACGGCGGGAATGAATATCGCGCAACGTGCCCGAGGTTCCTGATATCTTGCCTTCCTTGTCAAACACCGGGCGCGCGTAAAGCTCCACCCAGCGGTATTCACCTGCGCTGGTGAAATGGCGCGTCTCTAAACGAATAAAGGGCACCTGGCACTGAAGCAGTTGTTCAAAAA
The DNA here is from genome assembly GCA_903842845.1 of uncultured Acidobacteriaceae bacterium. Classification (GTDB taxonomy): domain Bacteria; phylum Acidobacteriota; class Terriglobia; order Terriglobales; family Acidobacteriaceae; genus CAIMNN01. The sequence continues at coordinate 15,725 of CAIMNN010000368.1, forward strand.
GTTCACGGTGGCTCTCCAGATCTTCAGGGTAGATCAGATTCAGGAACGACTTCCCTATCGACTCCTCAACGTCAAAGCCTGTTATCTCTTTCCATGCGGGGTTCAGATATTCTATCTGCCCGTTCAGGCTTATCCGGAACACAACCTCGCTGATGTTCTCGATGACCGAGCGATACTGCTCCTCGCTTTCACGCAGCGCACGCTCCGTATTCTGACGCTGTGAGATGTCATGCACAATACCGATAAAACGTATCTTGCCCGCCGCTGAGGAATCGCCCACAGAGAGATACAACGGAATCGGCGTTCCATCGCGGCGCACGCCCACTACTTCCCTGCCCGCATTGATGACCCTCGGTTGTTTGGTTTCAAGATAACGCGCAACGTATCTGCCGTGGGATTGGCCGGCATCAGGCAGCATCAGCAAACTCACATTCTTGCCAACCAGTTCGCCCTTGTCATAACCAAATAGATTTTCCGCAGCAACGTTCGCATGCTCAATAAAACCAAATTCGTCAATGGTCAATATGCCGTCCGGCGCAGCCTCAAGTATGGTGCGCATCAGCGCCTGCGCCCGCTCCAACTCCGAGTACTGCACTTCCATCTCGTGCTTGGCCGTTGCCAGGTCGAGCGACTTCCTCTCCAGTTGCAACGTCAACTGGCGCATGTCGCTCAACGCAGTCTTTTGCGATTGCAGTACATGCAGCAGGTCGACTGACGAATCATGCAGCGCAAAATCAACAATGCTCAATCCCAATTGGTTGAGGTCGGCGGTCTCGCCCAGCCAGGGAGTGCAAAGATAAACCAGAAAATCCAAATGCTTTGAGTGGACCATCTGGCCGCGCAGTATCAGGTCCATATTCAAGCTGGAGAGTATGTAAAGTTGTTGCTGATTTTCCCCGATGGCTTCGAACTCCATCGGCACTTGCGGAGACTTGATCTCAAAGACGTCGTTCAGCGTCACGCCCGGCTGCACTTGCGGACAAATGCGGCGAAGTACCTGCCCCACATGGCGCACCGTCATGTTCTCGTCAAATGCAATATGAAAGGGAAATATCCTGTCAAAAATACTCGAGGCTAGCGTTAACTCTGCAATATCGATGATCATGCCGCGGGAGTATCCCACTCCA
>CAIMNN010000369.1 GCA_903842845.1 uncultured Acidobacteriaceae bacterium
CCTGCTGCAGCATACTATCGTTGGACATAGACATTCTCCTGAGGGGTGGGTCGCTCGCGCACGACCATGGGATATGTCGCCTTCGCACAGGCTGCTCAAAGCGCCATCGAAGACCTGCAAAGTTCAAATTTGATAGTCGGGGCTTCTGGAGAGGCTACTCCAAATGTTTTGTGTGTTGCACGAGAAGCCGACCCTGAGCAAAACCCGGAGATTGAAATTGGTCAGTTCATGGCCGACAGTCATGTTCTATACAGCCTAGTCCTTGAGCTTACCTACCGATGCAACGAACGGTGCGTTCATTGCTATTTGCCCTCTGACACTCGGACTGCTGAACTCACAACTGAACAAATCCGAGTTCTGCTCAATGAGTTTAAAGAATTGGGAGGAATGCAGCTTCAGCTTACGGGTGGCGAGTTGTTTACGCGCAGAGATATTCTTGAAATTTTGGACATCGTAAAATCATGCGGATTTGTACTTTCAATCATTAGCAATCTAACGCTGATGACTGATGATATTTTGCATAAGCTCATTGAAATATACCCTCGCAGCGTTGGGTGCAGCATATACGGCGCAACTGCTGAGCTTCACGATTCAATCACAAACATAAAAGGTTCTTTCGAAAAGTCGGTGCGCTCCATACGCGCTTTACGCTCCGCTGGTATTCCAGTCGTCATAAAGAGTCCATTGCTTCATTCCACCGCTCCCCACTGGCTAGAGCTAGAGCAGCTTGCACAGGACTTGGATTGCGAATACCAGTTCGACCTCAGCATCACGGCCAAGAACGATGGAGGTCTATCGCCTGTCTCTCACCGCGTTGAAGATACGGCAGTGCTGAAGGATATTTTTGCATCGCGCTACTACAAGCTTTATGCCGGAGATGAGCCAATGTCGGCTCTGGTGAATCCTTCAACCGAAGCTGGACTCTGTGGCGCGGGAGCGGCTGGGCTCTGCGTGTCACCTGACGGCACAGTGCGCCCTTGCATCGGCCTGAATGTGTCATTAGGAAGCTGGCCGAAAAAAACACTCATGGAAATCTGGCACACATCCACCTTTTTCAAAGAGTTCGGTTCGATTCGGCTACAGGACATCGAAGAATGCCGAGACTGTACGGACTTTGCCTATTGCAGCCGGTGTCCGGGTGCGTGGCACGCCGAGCACGGCGACTTTTGCAAACCAACATCTTATGCGTGCAAGCTGGCACACACTTGGGCTGATGTCCAGCGTGGCCAAGCGGCAAGCAGGAAAGGAGATGAGAGATGAAGCTGACAGTCAAGACGAAGCAGTATACGCTGGGCACAAAAGGATGCCCCAAGATGTCGCAAGGAAGTTGCGGCATTAACTACAGAATGCCCTAATTACGCTACCGGCTGTGGCGACAGCGAATTCAGTTCTCTGCCGCCGCAGCTTGTACATCATAAATCGGGTTGCTGGGCTTAAGCGGTAAAGCAAAACTGTCTTGTACATACCTTTATCGCAGGGGACGAGGTGGCTCTTAACGACGATACTCGGAAGGAACGAAGACTACCTTGCCCACTACAAATGGCCTCCCTGAAGATTACGAAACACTTGGCTTAAGGAACGATGCGACATTGGATGAAGTAAAGCAAGCCTATCGCGACCTCGTAAAGGTGTGGCATCCAGACAGATTCAATCAGGACGATACGCGACTGAGGAAGAAGGCTAATCAAAAGCAACAGGAAATCAACGACGCCTACCGCAATCTCTTCAAAGCGCTAACGCCTAATCCGCAGCAAGGTGCTTCCAGTGACAGAGAAACGCCGTTGAACGAAGCAGTAGACACTATTACGGCCTTCATTTTATTGATCAACTCCAAAGTGACTATCCTCCAAATGAAAATAATGACAGGTTCTGCAAGCAGAAGAGAAATTGACTCTGCTGCCGAGGAATTTACGGCGATTAATAGGGAAGCCGTCGGGCGTGTAGAACTCTTAA
>CAIMNN010000370.1 GCA_903842845.1 uncultured Acidobacteriaceae bacterium
GTGCAACGGCTGAGGGAGCCACAGTCGTCGTGGCCGCCGCTTCCAGCCAACGTCGCCGGATGTTGCATCGCCTTGCTCTGCGCGGTCGATTTATGCGTCAACTTCGCTTTTACTGCACGTTTCGTTCCCATATAGCCATTCAATCACGAAACTTGCACACATTGGAAGCAAAAAGCGGCGTAGCATTCCTTGTGTTCTGCGTGCCAGCACCAACGCGCGCTCAAAACAAACGGAGGAACATCATGATCATCGGCGTACCCAAAGAGATCAAGGACAACGAAGCACGCGTCGCACTAACCCCGGCCGGAGCAAAAGCCCTCGTCGAAACCGGCAACACCGTGCTCGTAGAAACCAATGCCGGCGCACTTTCCAGCTTCACTGACGCCGAGTACCAGAACGCCGGCGCTGAGATCGTCGGCGATGCCGGCCACGTCTGGGGCAAATCCGACATGGTGGTCAAGGTCAAGGAGCCCATCGAGCCCGAGTACATATTCTTCCGCGAGGGCCTCGTCCTCTTCACCTATCTGCACCTCGCCCCGCTCCCCGTTCTCACCGACAAGCTTCTCGAGTCCAAGGTCATCGGCATCGCGTATGAAACCGTTCGCGACCGCGCCAACACTCTCCCGCTGCTCACACCGATGAGCGAAGTCGCCGGACGCATGAGCGTTCAGGTCGGCGCAGCGTACCTCGAAAAAGAACACGGCGGCCGCGGCATTCTCCTCGGCGGCGTACCCGGCGTGCCTCCCGCCAACGTCACCGTCATCGGTGGCGGAGTCGTCGGCACCAACGCGGCCAAGATCGCACTCGGCATGGGCGCAAAGGTCACGCTCATCGACATGAACCTCAATCGCCTGCGCGAGATCGACGACATCTTCGGCGGCCGCATCTTCACGCTCGCTTCCAACAGCCACAACATCTCGCATGCGGTTCGCGAGGCCGACCTCGTAATCGGCGGCGTACTCATCCCCGGCGCAATGGCTCCGAAGCTCGTCACCAAAAAAATGGTCTCCGAAATGAAGAAGGGCGCGGTCATCGTCGATGTCGCAATCGACCAGGGCGGCTGCGTTGAAACCGCGCACCCAACCTCGCACTCGAACCCAAGCTACACCGTTGACGGCGTCGTGCACTACTGCGTCACCAACATGCCCGGCGCAGTGCCACATACATCAACGCTGGCGCTGACCAACGCCACTTTCCCGTACATGATGCGCGTCGCAAAGTTCGGCGCAAAGGAAGCGCTCAAGCAGGACGCCGGCTTTGCCGAGGGACTCAACACCTACCTCGGCACGCTCACCTACAAAGGCGTCGCCGACAGCCAGAAGCGCGCATGGACGCCCGCAGCCGAAGTGCTCAAGTAAAAAACCAAAAGGCCGCGCCAAACAAGACGCGGCCTTCACCTTATCTATTGCGACTCGCCTACAACCTGGTACTTCCGCGTCTCTCCATCCGCAAACAGAAACTCGTAGCTCATCGTGTACTCATACGTGTGGTCATTGTTGTCCTTCGCCACCTTGGCCGCGTACTCGCCTGCCCTCAGCACATTCATCGGCCCCGGCAGCGTGTAGATCTTCTTGCTCGTGGTCGGCCCCATCAATTCAATTTTCTTGCCGTCGATAAGAACGGTCAGATGCTGCTGCCAGGCGCAAATACTACTGCCCGATGACACTTTGTCACAATCCAACGCAATCCGCGAGTGCTGCACCTGAACCTTCACCGTGTAATCGGCCGGGTTCGGCTTCTCCGCCCACGCCATCATGGGCATCATCAATAAAAGCGCTATTAAAACTTTCTTCATAACTTCCTCCTCTTCCTCTTGACGCAGCAGCCTTAATAAAGGATGCACCCTATTCTTCGCCCCTCGTATAATCGCTGCATGGCCCAGCGCTCCAAACTGCGCATCACTTCGCGCCGCTTGACTGTCTACCTCCTCGGTGGCGCGCTGGTCCTCGTGCTCGTTGCGTTTGCCGCGCTGCAAGCCTTCAACATGCGCTTCCTCAACCCTGAGTCCACTGAGGAAACGCTCGTCTTCACCGCCATCACCGTCCTGGTTTTTCTTCTCCTGATGACGCTGATGGTGCTCCTGCTCAGGAACATTCTCAAGCTCTACGCCGATCAGCAAAGCTCTGCGCTCGGCTCCCGCCTTCGCACGCGTATGGTCCTCGGCGCTGCGCTCATCGCCTTCACCCCCGCGGTCTTCATGTTCCTCTTCAGCTTCGGGCTCCTCAACCGCTCCATCGACCGCTGGTTCTCGCAGCCCACCTCTGAGTTGCGCGATGACTCCACCCGCGTCGTCGAGGCGCTTGCGCACTACGCCGCATCCAACGCTCGCATCGAGGCCCAGGAGATATCCTCGCTCGACAACTTCGACAGCGATGCACAACACAGGCTTGAGTCGCACCACGTCGCGCTCGTCGGCGGATTCGCAGCCATCTACAACTCCGACCAAAAGCTCTTCAGTGGTTATCAATTGCCTGCCGAAAACACAAAGGTCGCGCTCATTCCCTGGCTCAATGGTTCGCGCGGAGAACAGGTGGAGCTAAACGGCCCATTCTCTGAAGCGTTGCTGAAGGCCGCGCAGCGCGATGCGGCGTCGGCGCTCGTCGTCGGTCAAAACCAGTACGCGCTCGGGCTAAGCAGCTCCAAGTCGGGCAAGCTCATCATTGTCGCGCTGCCCATCCCCGCCGGGCTCACCGAGACCGCCGTCCGCATTCGCAACGACGCCTCAAATTATTGGACGCTCTTCCGTTCACGCAATCGCATCCGCACCACTTTCATCCTGATGCTGTTGCTCATCACCGCTTTCGTCTTCTTCGCCAGCATGTGGCTCGCGCTCTTCCTCGCCAAGCAGATTACCCGCCCCGTCGAGTCGCTTGCCGACGCCATGGAAGAGATCTCCGCCGGCAAATACGAACATCGCATTCCAGTCACTTCCACCGGCGAAATGGCAGAGCTCATCAAGGCCTTCAACCACATGGCCGCCGACCTCGAATCCAGCCGCCGCCTCGCCGAAAGTTCTTCCGCGGGATTGAGCAAAGCCAATCTCGCGCTCATCGAACGCCGCCGCGAGCTCGAGACCATCCTCGAAACCATTCCCAGCAGCGTAGTCACGCTCGATGCAGCTGGCACAGTCCTCCAGGCCAATCGCGCTTTCACCGCGCTCATCGGACTCGACACCGAAGCGCCGCTCGAAGGCATCACACTCGATGCGCTGCTGCCCGCCGATTCGCTCGATGAAGTGCGCCGTATTATTCGCCGCAGTCAGCGCATGGGCGCTGCGTCCTCCGAACTCGAAATGAATTTCAACGGACGCAACCTTCATCTCTCCGTCACCAGCGCACGTCTCGAACTCACCGGTGGAGCGGTCGGCGCTGTGCTCGTCCTTGAAGACACCAGCGAACTACTCCGCGCACAGCGGCAACTCGCGTGGAAGGAAGTCGCACAGCGTGTAGCGCACGAGATCAAGAACCCGCTCACGCCCATCGCTCTCTCAGCTGAGCGCATTCGCAGACATGTTGACACGCCTCGTGCCGACTCGTCCTCCGTCATCCGCAAATGCAGCGATGTAGTCCTCAGCTGCGTGGGTACATTGCGCACGCTCGTCGATCAATTCTCTGCGCTGGCGCAATTTCCCGCGCCGCATCCGAAACCGTGCGACACAAATCACGTCGTCGAAGAAGCCATCGCGCTCTTCACCGGCCGGCTTGAAGGCATCACCGTGCAGGCAGAACTCGCGCCGCTGCTTCCGCCCATCATGGCCGACTCCGACTCGCTCCGCCGCGCACTCGCCAACCTCATCGACAACGCCGCCGAAGCGATGCACAACAGCCTGCTCAAAGTCCTCTCCATCACAACCGCGCTCACAGATGATGCAGCCTCGGTTGAGATCACCATCGCCGACACAGGCCACGGCCTCACCGATGAGATACGCGAGCGGCTCTTCCTCCCCTTCTACTCCACCAAGCAACGCGGCACAGGGCTCGGGCTTTCCATCGCCGCAAAGATCGCGCAGGACCACAACGGTTCCATCCGCGCCGAGTCCAACACGCCCAAGGGAGCGCGGTTCATCATCCGCGTGCCGCTCGCCGAAAGCCACGACGCCGGGGCTCACAGCCCGCATGAACATACAATCACGGAGCGCATGAAATGAACTACATCCTTGTTGTTGATGATGAGGCAGAGATAAGAACCTCGCTCGAAGAAATTCTCAGCGAAGAAGGATACTCCGTGCGCACCGCGGCAAACGCCGCCGAAGCGCTTACCCTGCTCGACGATCTCAACTTCGATGTCGTCCTGCTTGATATCTGGCTCCCCGACCGCGATGGCCTCGACCTGCTCGCCGACATTCAGCAACGCGCAGCTGAAGAGCGCCCCGAGGTCATCATCATCTCCGGCCACGGCACCATCGAGTCCGCAGTCCGCGCAAC
>CAIMNN010000371.1 GCA_903842845.1 uncultured Acidobacteriaceae bacterium
CGAGAACGCCGTCAAGCTCGCGCGCTCGTTCACGGGCAAAAAATCCATCATCGCATTTGACGACGCCTACCACGGCCGCACTTACATGGCCATGGCACTGACCGCGAAAGAGAAGCCCTACAAGTACGGTTTCGGTCCGTTCAGCGACGAAGTGCACCGTCTGCCGTTTGCCAACACGTACAGAATGGAAAACGCCGTCGAAGCGAGCCTGACTGCGGTCGAGAATTGCCTGCAATCGCACGACGACATCGCGGCGATTCTCTTTGAGCCGATTCAGGGCGAGGGCGGATTCATCGTCGCGCCGCCGGAGTTTGTCACCGGCCTGCGCAAGCTCGCCGACAAGTACAAGGTACTGCTCATCGCCGATGAAATTCAAACCGGCTTCGGCCGCACTGGGCGCGTCTATGCGATGGAGCACTACGGCGTAGCGGCCGACATCGTGCTCTCCGCCAAAAGCATGGCCAGCGGAATGCCAATCGCCGCGCTCACCGGGCGCGCCGATGTGATGGACCAGCCGGGCCCCGGCGCAGTTGGTGGAACGTACGGCGGAAACCCTGTCGCTTGCGTTGCGGGTCTTGCTACGGTTGAGTTATTTGCCGACGGCAAGTTGCTGCGGCGTTCGAACGAGATCGGCGAACGCTTCTCAGCGCGCGTCGAAAAGTGGAAGCAGCGCTTTGACGTCATCGGCGACCTGCGCGGTCTCGGCGGCATGCAGGCCATTGAACTTGTTTTGGATCGCAAGACCAAAGAGCCGGCCACCGACCTGACCAAAGAAATTCAGCGCCGTGCCTACGAACACGGCCTCATCCTCGTCACAGCAGGTACACTCGGCAACGTCATTCGAATTTTGGTTCCGCTCGTCGTCACCAACGCCGAACTCGACGAAGGGCTGGACGTGCTTGAGGCTTGCATCGCCGCCGCTGTATCAACACACTCGGTTCAGAAATAAAAGCTCGGGTGCCCCCGGTCCCTCGCTTTTGGGGACCGGGGAATGAACCGACTTCACAAGGTAAAAATGCTCTACTACCGCAAACTCGCAAACGGCCTCACCCTGATGAACACGCAGCCGGAGCACGCCGCACAGCTAGCCGAGTTGCAGGTCGTCTGCTTCCCGACCCTCGCCGAGGAAGAGCGCTTCACCGCCGCGCATTACAACAAACACATCGAGCTCTTCGGCGACGGGCAGTTCGTGGTCCTCGACGGCGAGCGCGTCATCGGAGCAACGACCACCCTTCGCCTGAATTTCGACTTTGACCATGTCGAACACACATTCTCTGAGGTAATTGCAGGCGGATGGCTCACTACACATGAGCCCGAGGGCGTGTGGCTCTATGGCGCTGATATCAGTACACATCCCGACTACCGCGGCCGCGGAGTCGGCGCAGCGCTCTACGCCGCGCGGCAGGAACTCGTTTGGCGTCTTGGACTTGACGGTCAGGTCACAGCCGGCATGATGCCCGGTTATGCTAATCACCGTAACTCTATGAATGTAGAAGAATATTACGAGTTGGTGATTTCCAAAAAATTGACAGATCCCACTATATCCATGCAGATGAAAACCGGCTTTGAACCGCGCAAGTTATTGCATGGTTACCTCAACGATCCGGTCTGTGACAATGCCAGCGTCCTGCTGGTTTTACCCGCTACACAACCAGTGAAAAACGCATCCAGGGAGAGTGCCATGTCCAATATTCATTTGCAAACAGAGATACCCGGCCCCAAAGCAAAAGAAGCACTTGCACGCCGCGCCGCCGCCCTGCCGGCCGGCCTGGGCAAAGCCACCGATGTGGTCGTTGACCGCGCCCAGGGCTCTCTGGTCGTCGACGTCGACGGCAACACTTTCATTGACCTCGCCGGCGGCATCGGCATGTTGGCTGTGGGCCACTCGCCGAAGCCGGTTGTGGATGCGATTGCTGCGCAGGCGGCGCGGTACATACACCCCTGTTCGCTGGTGACGACGTACGAGCCTTACCTCGAACTTGCGGAGTTGTTGAACGCGATTACGCCGGGCGACTTCAAGAAGAAGACGATTCTTGCAAACTCCGGCGCGGAGGCGGTTGAGTACGCTGTGAATTTGGCGCGCAAGTATACCGGGCGCGCGACGATTATTTGTTTTGAAGGCGGCTACCACGGGCGCACAAATTTGACGTTGAGTTTGACGAGCAAGTATGGGCTTTTCAAATCGGGCTTTGGGCCGTTCGCGCCGGAGATTGTGCGCCTGCCGATGCCGAATCCGTATCGCACGCCGAAGGGTATGACCGAGGAAGAGTACATTGATTTCGCGTGTTCACAGTTGGACAACGCGATGATCGCGCAGGTCGACCCATCGGC
>CAIMNN010000372.1 GCA_903842845.1 uncultured Acidobacteriaceae bacterium
CCGTTTCCGGTCGAACGAGGTGCGGCTGTGGCTGAGCGTGATCGCATACAACTTGGGCAACCTGTGGCGGCGGCTGGTGCTGCCGAAGGGAATCGAAACGTGGTCGTTGACCAGCTTGCAGCAGCGGCTGGTGAAGACCGGTGGGCGGCTAGTCAAGCACGCTCGGTACTACTGGATGATGCTGGCCGAGGGCCACCTGACGCGGCGCCTGTTCGCAAGCATGTTGCGGCGGATTCTGGCTTTGCCGCTGCCGGCCGGATAGGCGCGCAAGCCAGGCGAAACCAATCTGGACGACGGAGGGGAGTTGAGGGAGGGGTGTCTGAGAAATCGCTTCGAAATCAGGCAAATCACGGCTTTTTGGCCTGGGCAGAGGACCCGCGGGGCAGGAAGGGGGCTTTGCCGTTGGAACGAATGCGAAAAAGGTGGCGAGCCGGGCACTCAGGGGTGTATTCTTTCGTCGCCGGACAAGCAAAATGGAAATCCCGGCTTAATATGTTTTTAGAGCACATGAGAAGTTACGAACGGATATTCCAGTTACGTTGTCTTCTTTCAGGCCCTCAACAGTACAAATATGAACTAGTGGAAATACCAAAAGCTTTATTAGCCGAAAGCCGAGATGCTACACTGGTAGTCCAGACACGTAGTCGCCAGACCCCGCAGCCTGGTTATGGAAATGTATTTGATGAAGAAGGCAAACTGAAATATGCGCTCTACTTTGATGGCGGCACTGAGCGAAAGCTGCAAATAAAGAAAATAAGGAAAGAGCTATGCATCATTCATGCAACTTGGAGCTTCGAATCAACGCCCTTTCAACAGTCGATTCCTGGCTAAATTTGCATATTCCTCGTTAATTTCTATTCCAGTGCATTGACGCTTGAGCTCATTACAGACAAGACCGGTTGTTCCGGAGCCAAAGAATGGATCTAAGACACGGTCACCTTCTCTTGATCCGGCCGCAACACAAAGTCTCACCAGAGACTTCGGATAGACCGCAAAATGCGCACCCCCATATGGTTCTGTATTGAGATTCCATACGCTACGCCGATTTTTGCGTTTCTGCATTTTATTCAGTGCTGGTTCCTGAATAGCCTCATAATCGTAAAAATACTTTTCCGATTTTGAGAACAAGAAGATGTATTCATGTGAGCGTGTCGGACGATCCTTAACCGACTCTGGTTGACAATTTGGCTTATTCCAGATCAAATCTGAGCGCAGGTACCAACCATCAGCTTGGAGTGCAAAAGCAACTCTCCAAGGTACTCCTATTAAGTCTTTGGGTTTCAGGCCACTTGGCGTGGGAGCTCGGTACGACATACCACGGCCTTTATTCTTCACATCCTGATCCCGCCAAGTACGGCCACCACTTGTATAGCTATCACCAAGATTCAGCCAAAGTGTACCCTCACTAGCAAGTGTCCGTCGCACGTCTCTGAATAGCGATACAAGGTTAGAAATATAAGCGTCGACTTCCATTTCTGCGCCAATCTGACCTTGCACGCCATAATCGCGCAAACCCCAATATGGGGGCGAAGTGACCACAGTCTGAAACAGGCCATCAGGAAAGCCGTGCAAAATACTTCGCGCATCTCCAACTAGAACCTCGCAAAGATTGCGAGGATTATCTTGGAGGTCTGATCTTAAGTCCTCCTCTAGTTCCGGAAATAGCTGTAGCACTTTACCCATGTAACAATTTTACTTTGAAGGCTAATGCAATTGCGAGATATTCTGAAATTTGTAACGAGAAGCATCCAGATCGGGAATATATTTTGCAGAAATAGAGCGTTTACGGAAAAGCGAACAACTCGCCGTTCCGCTTTTTAAATCAGAGGGTTAGACTCTATGTCCAAAACTTCACAGCCCCAACTCTGTGGAGCGCTTTTTCATAGCCTCGATGCAGAAGGCGATGTGCTCGACGAGTTCGACGCCCAGTTCTTCAGCGCCGAGGATGACGTCCTCTCGGTTGACGCCGCGGGCGAACGCCTTGTCTTTCATTTTTTTGCGGGCGCTTGCGGCTTCGACCTCGGCGATGGACTTTGACGGTTTGACGAGCGCGCAGGCGGTGAGGAAGCCGGCGAGTTCGTCGCAGGCGAACAAAACTTTGGCCAGGTGCGTGGCGCGCGGAACGCCGGAGTACTCGGCGTGACCGAGAATTGCGGTGCGGAGTTCTTCGGGCCAGCCGAGACGGGCCAACTCAGCGACGCCGACGAAGGGATGCTCTTCTCGCGATGGATGCTTCTCGTAATCAAAGTCATGGAGCAGCGCGGTGGTTGAATAAAGATTGATGAGCGCGGCGCGTGGTTCGCCAGTTAGGGCAAGGTGGTCGGCCTCAGCTTCCGCATAGGCGACGACGCAGGCTTCGACGGCGAGTGCGTGTTTGCGCAGGCTTTCGCTCTGCGTCCACTCGGTGAGGAGCGACCATGCGGCATCGCGGTTGTAATCGGCTGACATTCGTGCGGGCCTCCTAAAAAAATGTGCTGTGTTGAATGAAATCTAACGTTACAGATATAGAGGATGCAAACAATCCCGTATGAGTGTGTTTCTTTCCCGGGTCTCATAAGCGAGACCCGGGTCACCCAAAGATTTTCAGAGATGGTCACGCCGAAACACTCTATACAAAAATTCAGGTTTACTCTGCTGGTTCGCGTAGCTTTGGGGTTCTTAGGGTTTTATGGCGGAATTTTACCTTTGACTCCGATTTTCTACTTGACAATTATGGTTCCATCGCCGAAAGTTGTTCAGTAAGCTGTCGTGAAAGTTCGGCGGCTTGGACACCCTGCTCTGGTGCTCCGAAAACAAAGAATGGCAACTTCATTGGTGAGTGTTGAAACTCGTGAGGTCCTACGCTGTGACCATTGCAGCCTGGTCCAGTTCAGAACCGTCAGCTCCCTATGCCGCAAGTGCCACAGGCCGCTTGATGCGGAAGAGCCCGCGCCCCTACTGCCACAACTTGTCACAAGCCAACCGGTCGCAAGCACTGAGCCAGGGCTGCAGGTTGCTGGACAGGTGCGAGAGTTGCGCAAGATGCGTCATCTGAGCCAGCGTCAGTTGGCCGGGCGGATGCAGGTTCCGCGCACATACATTTCAAAGATCGAGAACGGCAAGGCGATACCGACGTTGGGCTCGCTGGAGCGTTTGGCCGATGCTCTGCAAGTTGACCTGAGCCAATTGGTGCGCGATGAGCGCAGCAAGCGCGAGGAGCAGGTGGTGAGCGTTTTGGCCGATCCGATGCTGGCCG
>CAIMNN010000373.1 GCA_903842845.1 uncultured Acidobacteriaceae bacterium
CAACCACATAATCAAAACCGCATCAATGCAAAGGCCGCCACTCCGGCGGCCTTTGCTTTTTCTCAATCGGTGCGTCCGCTCATGCAGGTTGGACAACTGGCTGTGCACTAGTCCCTAATCCCTGGTCCCTGGTCCCTGTTTCTCCAGCCTCGCACGATAAAATAAACTCATGGTCAAGGCGGTGACATTCCTCAGCGCGGCAGGCTCACCTGAGAACTTTGAAATGCTGCGCAGCTTCTTCTCCGCACTCGGCCTCGAACAAGGCCGCGGGTGGGACGAACCCGAAAGCAAAGGCGCAGCCTTCCTCGCACCGCTCGGCAACATCGAATTCTTCACCGGCCGCGCACCGCAACTCTCCGGCATCATCGTTGAAGTCACCAACCTCGACGCCGCTCATCAGGCAGCCGCAGCATGGCTCAAAGCCTACGCCCCTGCCGCCTCGCTCACCGACATCGAAGACACCCACTGGAAATCCCGCCTCTTCACCGTCGAGCCAGTCCCCGGCCACAAACTCACCTTCTGGGCCTTCACTGATCCGCTCCGCGGCAAGCCCGTCGCCATCGACGGCGACCTCAGCGCCGCCGGAATGAAATTCGGCATCGTCGTCGCCCGCTGGAACGCAGTCATCACCGACCGCCTCCTTGAAGGCGCACTCGACGCGCTCCTCCGCTCCGGCGCACGCCGCGATGACATCCTCATCGTCCGCGTCCCCGGCGCATGGGAAATCCCCATGGCAGCCCGCACCATCACCGACAAAAATTCCGTTGACGCCATCATCCCACTAGGCTGCCTCATCCGCGGTGAAACCGCACACTACGAGGCCATCTACACCGAGGTCGCGCGCGGCATCGGCCAGCTCCAACAAGAGACCGGCATCCCCCACAGCTTCGGAGTACTCACCTGCGAAAACCTCGAGCAGGCTCTCAACCGCGCCGGAATCAAGGCCGGCAACAAAGGCTTTGAAGCCGCAATCGCCGCCATTGAAATGGTCAGCCTCAATCGCAAGCTCTCAAAAGGCGGCCGAGCGTGACCTCAAGAACCCGCAGAAAATCTCGCGAACTCGCAATGCAGATGCTCTTCCAAAAAGAAATGGGCAAGCAGAGCATCGACGAAGTTCGCGCCAGCTTCTGGCTCGCGGCCTCGGACGTTGAACCCGATGTCCGTGGCTTTGCTGAAGACCTCTTCCGCGCCGCATGCGAACGCAGCGACGAGATCGACGACCTCATCATCAAGCACTCTCAACACTGGCGGCTGGAGCGCATGCCCGCCGTCGACCGCAACCTACTCCGCATGGCCATCGGAGAAATGCTCGGCTTCAAAACCACCCCGTTCCCAATCGTCATCAACGAAGCGCTTGAGATCGCCCGCCGTTACTGCGCCGGTGAATCCATCAACTTTATCAACGGTGTGCTCGATGCCGTCGCCAAAACTTTGCTGGCGCGCATTTAACACAATCTCACACGTCAAGCTCAGTGGAATCTGCTACTCTTTTGCCCGTATGGAAACTGTGAATTTACAACTCGAACTGCGACCGCCTCTCGCGGTGCTTTCCTTCAACCGCCCCAAGGTGATGAACGCGCTCAACGCCGCAACCTTTGATGAACTCGACGCCGTCATCAACACTCTCCGCTCCGATCACTCAGTGCGCGTGGTCCTTGTCACCGGCGCAGGTGACAAAGCCTTCATCGCCGGTGCCGACATCAGCGAGCTCGCCCCACTCGACGAATGTCAGGCGCAATCCGCCGCCGAGCGCGGCCAATCCATCTTCCGCAAGATTGAAGAACTCGGCAAACCCGTAATCGCCTGCATCAATGGCTTCGCCCTCGGTGGCGGCTGCGAACTGGCTATGGCCTGCACCTTCCGCATCGCCGCACGCAACGCAAAACTCGGCCAGCCCGAGGTCAAGCTCGGCCTCGTCACCGGATACGGCGGCAGCCAGCGCCTCCCCCGTCTCGTTGGCCGCGGCGCTGCACTCAAATTGCTCCTCACCGGCGCAGTCATCACCGCAGAGGAAGCCCTCCGCATCGGCCTCGTCGATGAACTTGTCGAGCCCGCCGAACTCATGGCCCGCGCCGAGGCGCTCGCACTCGACATCGCAGCCAACGCACCGCTGGCAATCGCAGAAACTTTAAAACTGGTGGACGAAGGCCTCGAACTGCGCCTCGACTCCGCTATGGCTCTTGAAGCCGAAAGCTTCGGGCGGCTCTTCAGTACCGCCGATAAGGTCGAGGGGACTAACGCCTTCCTCGAAAAACGAAAACCCGTATGGAAGGGCTGCTAGCTGCTTCTATACCGAAGAAACACACCATTTTTTCCCCGGCGCGACTGTTGACAACCGTTCCGCCGGAAGCCTATGTTGAGTTTGATTTTGCGGAGGATTTACACACTATGGCACTTTTTGAATTGCAGCCCCGGGAAGATGAGCTTTCAAAGCTGGCAGATGGTTATTGGGAACAGGCCTTTGAAAAGGAACGGCAACTGGAGAGAGAAGCCTTTGAAGCTGGCGCAGCCATCCGCGGCGGCGAGCACACTCAGGTCAACCTCGAGGCCATCGTCCGCTGGAAAGCTGAACGCGCACTCAGCTACCTCATCGGCAACAGCCATCAGAAGATCAAGGACACTCTGGCCATCGTCGCCGACCCAAACACTCCACTCCGCACCTCCGTCGAGGCACTCACCAAACTCCGTGGCATTGATATCACCGTGGCCACCGCCATCCTATCCGCCATTCATCCAGACCTCTACGCCGTCCTCGACTTCCGCGCGCTTGAGGCTCTCGGCCACGCACGCCACAACGTCGAGTTCTATCAGCAGTACGTCGATTATCTCCGCTTGATGGCGCGCAACTTGGAGATCAAGCCACAGGCAGGTATGCCCGGCCCCACGCCGCTTCACGCCCTCGAGCGCGCTCTGTGGGAGTGGGCTCGCCGCCGCAACGAAGCGCATAAGAATCAGTAATCCGCTGTGCCCCGTTCATCGCGGATTTTTCGACAGAAAATTCGCGATGAACGGGTTTTCTATCTACACCCCACTTCCCACTTTTTGCAAAGTGGGCGTAAGCGGTAAAATCCGTCTGTGAGCACACATCACCCAAACTCTTTTGAAATAGGCCCCGTCCGCGTTGGCGAAGGGGGCCTTTTTCTCATTGCCGGCCCCTGCGTCATCGAGTCTGAAGCCCACGTCCGCACCATGGCCGACTCCATCCAGCGCATCACCTCCGACCTGGGCATCCCCTACATCTTCAAGGCCAGCTTCGACAAAGCCAACCGCACCAGCGTCAAAAGTTTCCGCGGCCCCGGCCTCGTTGAAGGCACGCGCATCCTCAAGCGCCTCGCAGAATCCACCGGCCTCCCCGTCCTGACTGACGTTCACGACGCATCGCAATGCGCCATCGTCGCCGAGGCCGTCGACGTCCTCCAGATCCCCGCTTTCCTCTGCCGCCAAACCGACCTCCTCGTCGCCGCCGGCAACACCGGCCGCGCAGTCAACATCAAAAAAGGCCAGTTCGTCGCACCCTGGGACATGACCCACCCCGTCGAAAAAGTCCGCTCCACCGGCAATCAGCGCATCTTCCTCACTGAGCGCGGCGTCTGCTTCGGCTACAACACACTCGTTGTCGACTTCCGCTCGCTCCCCCAAATGCGCAAGCTCGCCCCCGTCGTCTTCGACGGAACCCACTCCGTCCAGCAGCCCTCCGCTGCCAACGGCGTCAGCGGTGGCCAGCCCGAGTTCATCCCCACCCTCGTCCGCGCCGCAGTCGCAGCAGGTCTCGACGGCCTCTTCCTCGAAGTCCACAACGACCCTGCCAACGCCAAATCCGACGGCGCTAACGCCCTCGACCTCAAGCTCCTCAAGCCCCTTCTTGAGCAGCTCCTCGCCATCCACAAAGTCGTCGCAACAAAATAATCTACGCGTGCCCCCAGCGGGTGCCCCCGGTCCCTCGCATTTGGGGACCGGGGATTGAATCATCAACAACGCGGTGTGATCTGGGCCAAGTCTTTCGTGCGGTACCGCGGGGATTTATCCCCGCATTTAAGTCGAGCAAAAAAAGATTGAGGGGCTTTAGCCCCGGAGATTCTCCCCTGTAAGAATCTCGGAGGTCGAATTGAAACAACGTGTTCTCAACTCACCGCGCCAGGTCCTCCTCGCAAGCCTCGCCGGAACCACCATCGAGTTCTTCGACTTCTACATCTACGCCACCGCTGCCGTCCTCGTCTTCCCAAAACTCTTCTTCCCCACCACCGACCCCAACTCCGCGATGCTCGCCTCCCTCGCCACCTTCGCTATCGCCTTCCTCGCTCGCCCCATCGGCTCCGCGCTCTTCGGCCACTACGGCGACCGCATCGGACGCAAAACCACTCTCGTCGTCGCGCTCAGTACCATGGGCCTCTCCACCGTCGCCATCGGACTCCTCCCCACCTACCAATCCATCGGCATCATCGCGCCCATCGCACTCGCCACCTGCCGCTTCGGGCAAGGCATCGGCCTCGGCGGCGAATGGGGCGGCGCAGTCCTCCTCGCAATCGAAAACGCCCCCAAGCACCGCCGCGCTCTCTACGGTATGTTCCCCCAGCTCGGCGCGCCCATTGGTTTCTTTCTCTCCGGCGGCGTCTTCTTTCTCCTCTCAAAAATTCTCACCGACCAACAATTTTTCAATTACGGATGGCGCTTGCCCTTCCTCGCCAGCTCCACGCTCGTCCTCGTCGGCCTCTACGTCCGCCTCACAATTACAGAAACACCCGCCTTCGCCGCCGCACGCGCTCACTCCGCGCCCGTCCGCGTCCCACTCCTGCGCGTCTTCACCAATCACTTCCGACTGCTCTTCGCGGCCACGCTCTCCTGCATTGCAACCTTCGTCCTCTTCTATCTGATGATCGTCTTCGCCCTCAGTTGGGGAACCACCGCCCTCCACTACCCCAAACAACAATTCCTCCTCATGCAACTCTTCTGCGTTCTCTTCTTCGCCGTGATGATTCCTCTCTCCGCTTGGCTCGCCGAGCACGGCCGCAAGCGAGCCATGCTCTCCATCACCGCCGCCATCTTCGCCTACGGATTCGTCCTCGCCCCGCTCTTCAACGGCGGCACCATCGGCGTCATCCTCATGATGGCCCTCGGTCTCTCGCTCATGGGGCTCACCTACGGCCCCCTCGGCACCGTCATCTCCGAGCTCTTCCCCACAACCGTCCGCTACTCCGGCAGCTCCATGGCCTTCAACGTCGCAGGAATCCTCGGCGCATCCCTCGCCCCCTACATCGCCACCTGGCTCGCCACAAAATTTTCTCTCACCTACGTCGGCTACTATCTCAGCGCCTCCGCCGCCATCACCTTCCTCGGCCTCCTCATGATCCACGAAACCCACGGCACAGAACTTCACCACTAACGGAATTTATTGCTTCCTGTGTCACCAGCTATTTGCGCGAAGCGCAAGCCAACTTGCTATTTGCGCGTAGCGCAAGCTGACTTGCTGCTTTTGTCTTAACCACAACTTTTTCATCTTCTGCAATTTTCATTCACCTCTGCGTTAAACTTGCCCCATGCCCTTCAACGGAAAAACCAAACTCCCCTTCGACGCCGATGCAGCACACGCACATCTCCGCGCAGCCGACCCCAAGCTCGCCGCGCTCATCGATCGCGTCGGCCCCTTCACCCTGAAGGTCGACTCCAAACTCTCCGTCTTCGAATCGCTCCTCGAATCCATCCAATATCAGCAGCTCCACGGCAAAGCCGCCGCCGCCATTCACGCCCGCGTCCGCGCTCTCTTCGGCGGTGACCCCGGCCCCGACACTCTCCTCCGCACGCCCGACGAACTACTCCGCGGCTGCGGCGTCTCCGCCTCAAAAATCCTCGCCATGAAGGACCTCGCCGCCCGCGTCCTCGACGGCACCGTCCCCGAAAAACGCGCCCTAAACAAACTCTCCGACGAAGAAATTATCGAGCGCCTCTCCTCCGTGCGCGGCATCGGCCGCTGGACCGTCGAAATGCTGCTCATCTTCCGCCTCGGCCGCCCTGACGTTTTCCCCGTCACCGACTACGGCATCCGCAAAGGCTTCGCGCTTACCTTCCTCCGCCTGCCAAAAACCCGCGCAATCGAAGCCGCTGACCTCCCCAAGCCGCCCGTCATGCATCGACGCGCCGCAAAATGGGCGCCCTATCGCACCGTCGCAAGCTGGTATCTCTGGCGCGCTTGTGACCTCATCAAAAAAACACCGCCCTCAGGCCGTTCCGCAAAATGAATTTTCGTCCAACCTGTGAATAACCACGCAAGATAACCGTAATCCGGTTTCACCCCGTTGCTCTCTACCGCTAAACTTGTCTGAAGGGGTATCACGTCCACAATCATGGCAGCTGGCAAAAAATTCATTTGCATTCATGGCCATTTCTACCAGCCGCCGCGGGAAAACCCCTGGCTTGAGGCTGTTGAAACCCAGGAGAGCGCCGCCCCCTACCACGATTGGAACGCGCGCATCACCGCCGAGTGTTACGCAGCCAACGGCGCTGCCCGCATCGTCAACACACAAAACCAAATCACGCGCATCATGAACAACTATGCGCGCATCAGTTTCAACTTCGGCCCCACGCTCCTCAGTTGGCTCCGCGACAACGCCCCAGGCGCATACCGCACCATCCTCGAAGGCGAACGCCGCAGCCGCCGCCGCAACTCCGGCCACAGCTCCGCCATGGCGCAGGTATACAACCACATCATCATGCCCCTCGCCTCGCGCCGCGACAAGCTCACACAAATTCGCTGGGGCATCGCCGACTACCAAAATCACTACGGCATCAAGCCCGAAGGCATGTGGCTCGCCGAAACCGCCGTTGACTCCGAATCCCTCGAGCTCATGGCGCAAGAGGGAATCAAGTTCACCATCCTCGCCCCGCATCAGTGCAAACGCATCCGTCAGCTCAAAGATGGCGCAGGCCCCATCGACACACCCAATGGCACGGTCGACACAACGCGCCCTTATCTCATCCGTTTCTCAAGCGGCGCTTCCATCTCGGTTTTCTTCTACGACGGCCCCGCCTCGCGCGCCATCGCCTTCGACGGCCTGCTCAACTCCGGCGACAACTTCGTCGCCCGCCTCAAAGCCGGCTTCCGCAACACCGACGCGCCCCAACTCGTCCACGTCGCCACTGATGGCGAGTCCTACGGCCACCATCACAAGCTCGGTGAAATGGCCCTCTCTTACGCGCTTCAACTCATCGAGAAAGACAAGAACGTCAGCCTCATCAACTACGGCGCATTCCTCGAGCTCTTTCCCCCCGAGTTCGAAGCCGAGGTCGTCGAGAACAGCTCATGGAGCTGCGTGCACGGCGTCGAACGCTGGCGCTCCAACTGCGGATGCAACGGTGGCAAGCCCGGATGGAACCAGCTCTGGAGAACGCCGCTCCGCCAGGCTCTCGATGGATTGCGCGACGCTCTCTCACCCCTGACAGACGAATTCGGCCATCACATTTTGCGCGACCCCGCCACCGCGCGCGATTCATACATCGATGTCATCCTCGATCGCACTCCCGAGGTCATCGACGCCTTCTTCGCAAAATTTCAAAACCCCGCCATCAACCGACCGCTCAACACCGAGGAACGCACGCGCGTTCTCGAACTCATGGAGATGGAGCGTCACGCCCAGTTGATGTACACAAGTTGCGGTTGGTTCTTCGATGACATCTCCGGCATCGAAACCGTGCAGATCATCGCCTACGCCGGACGCGTCCTCCAACTCGCCAAAGATCTCTTCGGCTCAAACGCCGACCAGCTCGAACGCAACTTCCTTGCTACCATGTCTGCCGCTCGCTCCAACGACCCACGCGCTGGCACCGGCGCTGACATCTACAAGCGCAACGTACTAGCCAACGCCATCGTCCTTGAGCCTATCGCCGCGCACTACGCCATCAGCTCCATCTTTTCCAACTACGGCGATGAAACAGAAATTTTCTGCTACCGCATACGCCGCCTCGCGCACGACATCACCGCTTCCGGCCGCGGCAAGCTCGCACTCGGCCGCGCCGAGGTCGAGTCTCGCATCACCGAGCGAAAAGAAACCTTCCTCTACGCCGTTCTTCACTTCGGTGACCAGAACATCACCGCCGCCGTCAAACCCTGGCGCGATGAAGATGCGCCAGCCTTCGCAGAATTCTCTGCACGCGTCACCGAGAGCGTTAAGCAGGCCAATTTCCCTGAGGTCATCCGCGAGCTCGACCGCTTCTTCGGCAAAGTCGACTACTCGCTCACTTCGCTCTTCGTCGACGAGCAGCAGCGCATCATCGAGCTCATCCTCAACACCACGCTCGACAGCATCGAGCGCTCGCTCACCGCCATCTACGACGAGCACGCAAGCCTCATGCATTATCTTGCCAAGGCTGGCCTCCCCCGTCCGCCCGCGCTCTTGCTCGCCGCAGGCTTCGCACTCAACGCAGGTTTGCGTGAAGCCCTCGAATCTGAATCCGTCGACCCCGCTGTCCTCCGCTCCTATCTCTCGCTCGCGGAGGCCGATGGAATCCAGCTCGACGCTTCTTCACTCGGATACCTCGCCGCCCAGCGCATGAAGCAGGCCATGCAGCTCTTGCAACTGAGCCTCGGCTCCTTCGAGTCGCTCGACCACGCGCTCCATCTCGCGGAAGCTCTCGCTATCCTCCCCTTCGTGCAACACCTCTGGGACGCGCAGAACATCTGGTATGAAATTTATCGCGGAATGAACTGCACCGTCGCCGGCCTCAACGCTGAAGACAAGCCGCGCTGGGACGAAGGCTTCAGCGAACTCGCCGGCCGCCTCTCCATCGACGCCGCAGCCATCCGCCTGGAAGACCTGACCGCCGAAACCACCGGCGATTAATTTATTACATATTAGTGACAATTCTAGATAGTTTCAGTATTGCTCACTGTTAACTCCGCTTACATCGCTAACTCCGCTAGCTCCGCTAAAAACTAATTCTTCCGCTCCACCAAAAACCGCGCCACAGCCTTCAACCCTTCGGCCTTCTCCCCAAACGGTTCCAACGCCGCAAACGCCTCGTCGATCAACTGCGTCGCCTGACGCTTGCTCTCTTCAATTCCAAACACCGCTGGCCACGTCGCCTTCTCCGCGCCCAGATCTTTTCCCGCAGTCTTTCCCAGCGACGCCGAATCCACCGTCATGTCCAGCACATCATCAACTATCTGGAACGCCAGCCCCGCCTTGCGACCAAACGTCTCCAGCCGCTTCAGCTCATCCAGCTTCGCGCCGCCAAACAATCCGCCCGTCACAATGCTCACGCGTATCAACGCACCGGTCTTCGCGCGGTGAATCGCGTCCACCAGCTCCGCCGTCGGCTTCACGTGCTCGCTCTCAATGTCCAGCACCTGTCCGCCTATCATCCCGTCAATTGTTCCCACCGCATTCGCAATCAGCGCCAGTATCTTCACCGTCGTCGCCGGCTCGCTCTTCAACTCCGCCAGCACTTCAAACGCGCGCGTCTGCAACGCGTCGCCCGCCAGAATCGCAATCGCCTCACCATAAACCACATGGCACGTCGGCTTCCCGCGCCGCAGGTCGTCGTTGTCCAGCGCCGGCAGATCATCATGTATCAGCGAGTACGTATGCAGCATCTCCAGCGCCGCGCCCAGGTTCGCAATCCCCTCAGGAACCTTCCCGCTCACCGCCACAGCCGCTTGGTACGCCAGCACCGGCCGCAGCCGCTTGCCGCCCGCAAACGTCGAGTGCCTCATCGCCCCGTGTATCGACGCCGGCACTGTTGCAACAGTGGGAAGCAACGCCTCAAGCGCCGCATCCGTTATCGCAGCGCCCTCTTGAAGTATGGTCTTGATATCAACTTGCATCACACCCTATTTTAATTGACCCGCATCCGTTTTGCCCCCACCGCGCCGCTCCATAGACCACAGCAACCAGAACAGCGGCAACGCAAACAACGTCAACCCGCGCCCCACCCAATAATCCCAAGTCTCCACCCACTCCACATATATATCGTTCAAACCCTCACGCACCGGAATCACAACCAACCCATCAGCGCGATGCGGAAGATTCTTCATCTCCACACCATTTACTTCTATCCGCCAAGCCGGATACTCACGCAACCGCAACACCAAAAATCCATCCTCATCAGTCGTTGCCGTCAACTGCTTCGTCTCCGGCTCCCAAACATCCGTCCTGTACGTCGCATCGCAGCGCTCCTCCTCCGGGTCAAACGTCGGAGCCATCTCCCCCGCGCTCTCCGCCAGCGGAACCTGCGCATCCTCCAGCAAACACGCCTGCGGCAACCCCGCCGCAACCAGCGCGTTATCGCTCCCAGTCGAAGCGTACTCGTCCGTCCCTTCAACTCCCGCGCCCCATTGAATGCTCACCACCTGCCCAGCCACCGAATCATCTTCATCGCAATTCTGATAAAAGAACAATCCCGACGCCGCAGTCACAATCACCATCCCCGCCGCCGCAATCGCAATCCCCACCACCCGCCACCGCACCCGCACCGCCGACAACGCCGCCGCTGCGAACACCGCCAACGGCGCTTCGATCAACAGCAACAACCGCCACGGAAATTGCAACAGATAAATCTTCGGCAGATACTCCCACAAAAACTTTGCAGCAGGGAACTGCATCACCACCACCAACACCGGCAACGCCGCCATCACCACAAACACCGCCCTCGGCAACACCGTCAGCTTCTTCCGCAACAGCGCAATCGCAAACCCCGCCGCCGTCACCGCCACCATCAACACCACAACCCACGATGCCAGTCGCAACACCTCATCATGGAACGCCAAATCCGCCGCCGCGTGCCGCGCAAACAACCAGCTGTCCTCAACGCGCATTCCCACGCTCGTCGCCTGCGCAATCTGAATCCACTTCTGCTCAACCGCAGCCGGCAAAATATAGATCGCCGCTCCCAGCAGCCCCAGCGGCACAGCAATCCCCGCTCGTACCACCGGCCACCACGCGCGCTCCACACACGCCGCCACCAAAGCAACATACGCAATCAAGTAGCAGCCCATGATTCCCGCCGGCACGTTCGTCAGCCAAAGCAGCGTCACCACCAACGCCAGCCTCACCGCCGAACCATCCAGCCCCCGCCGCCAAGCACTCTCACTCGCCGCGCGCCTCTGCCGTAACGCATACAACAGCACCAGCGGAATCAGTCCACCCGCCGCCAGCTCGCCAAACGCCCCGCGCTCAAACGCCGTGAACAACGTGTATCCGCTGAACATCGCGAGTGCTCCGGCCAACGTTGCCGTCGTCTCCCCAAACCACTCCCGCGCCAGCGCCCGCACTGCCAGCCCCGTCGTGCACACCAGCAGCCATATCATCACCGGCGCAGCCATCGCCCAGCCCACGCTCTCGCCCAGCGCCGCGCCCAGTACCCAACTTAGCGGGGGATAAAAAACAAATCGCGGCTCACCCGCGCTCCAGTTCGGCGAGTGCGCCCAGTGCGGATACACCACTCCGTGCTTCCACCCTTGCGCTATCTCAAACCACGACTCAAAATGAAAATCAAAATCATTGCCGCACGAGAACCCGCGCGCAAAAAACGGAACCCACACCAGCAGCGACGCCGCCACCACCACCGCCGCGCCCACAACTCGCGGCCACAGCAGCCAGCTCAACACGTTCTCTATCTTCGTCTGCATCTTTATCTATGGTATTAGTCGCAGCGTATGCG
>CAIMNN010000374.1 GCA_903842845.1 uncultured Acidobacteriaceae bacterium
ATCTCGTCGACGCTGCGGAAGCGGAGCTGGCGGACGGCCTGGTGCTGGCCGGGAGTTTTGAGGAGCTTTTTTGTGTCTTTGAGGAGCGCGCCTTTGAAGATCATGAGCGCGCAGTAGTCCTTGAAGCCGTGGAGGAGCATTACGTTTTTGTCGTCGAGCATGTAGCAGGCCTGACGCCACTTGATGACTTCGGTGAGCGGGAAGGCGAGGACGATGGCGCGGAGAGCCTCGAGCTCGGCGCACCACTTGCTGTGGTGGAAGAGCCGGTCGACTTTGGGATTGGGCGTTGGTTCAGGCGCGGGGTTCTTCATCGCATCATTTTATAACTGGAAACTACTCGTAGCGGAGCGCTTCGATGGGGTCGAGGTTGGCGGCGCGGATGGCGGGAATCATGCCGCTGACGAGGCCGGTGATGACGAGAATGACAGTGGCGACGATGACCGAGGTGGGCGAGATGATGAGCTGGATATCGGCGCTTTCAGCGTGTTTGGCCATGGCGCTGTAAAAGGTGATGCGGCCGACGAGGGCGGAGACGAGATAGGCGAGCGCGATGCCAGCGATGCCGCCCACGCCGGTGATGGCCAGGGCTTCAGCGAGAAATTGCAGCAGGATGTGGTGGCGTTGCGCGCCGAGTGCCTTCTCGATGCCAATTTCGCGGGTGCGCTGTTGAACGGCGACGAGCATGATGTTCATCAGGCCGATGCCTGCGATGCCGAGGGTGAGCGCGCCGACCAGAGTAAGCAGAACCTGAAGCGCGATGGTGACGATGCGGAACTGATGTAGTTGCGTTTGCAGATTGGCGACGAAGATTGCGCGGTGGTCTGAGGGGCGGAAGTGATGCGCGGTGGCGAGTGTGTTGCGGAGGTTCTGTTCGACGACCTCGTTGTCGCCGCGGTAGTTGAACCAGACACCGTCGATCCAGGTGGTGTCTTTGAGGTCGCCCATGGTGGAGAATGGAATCCAGACGGAGGTGTTGATGTTGTTTTCGCCTTCGACCATTTTTGGGCGCAGCACGCCGACGATAGTGAACATGACGCCGTTGAGGCGGATGCTTTCGCCCACGGCATAGCCGCCTGAGAAGAGCTTGGTTTTGGCATCGGAGCCGATGACGCAGACGTGGGCGCGCTGCTGCTCTTCCAGACCGTTAAAGAAGCGCCCATCCTGAGCTTCAAACGCGAGGATGTCCAGCCCTTCCGGACGCACGCCTTTGACCGACCAGGTGTAGGTGTGGAGGTCGTTTTGAACGGTTGCGTCCTGAAACATGGCGGGAGTGATGGAAGTGATGCCGGGGACGGAGTTGTAGATGAGGTCGAGGTCATCCGGGGTGAGGCGGACTTTGACGCCGGCTTTGTCCGCGCCAGCCTGCTCGCTGGTTCTGCCGCCGTAGACCTCCATGTGGTTGACGCCCCACTGCGAGAAGATGGTCATGATGGCGCGTGAGAAACCTGCGCCGTAGGCGAGCAGCAGCACAACGGTGGCGATGCCCCAGGCCATGCCGATCATGGTGATCAATGTGCGGCGGCGATTGTAGAGCATCGCTTCCCATGCCTGGGCGAGAATGTCGATGAACATGGTTACTCTTTCCTGAGGGCGTCGATGGGGTCTAAAGCGGCGGCTTTGCTGGCTGGGTAAAGTCCTGCGGCGATTCCGCTGAGGGCAAGAGTGACGATGGCGAGCGCGGCGGACCAGGGAACGAGGCGGGGTGGATCAAAGCCGGGGACCTTGCCGGTGAAGAAATGGTCGAGCAGCCACATGAGCGCGGCGGAGAGCCCAATGCCGATGATGCCGCTGATGCCGGTGAGGAAGAGGCCCTCCCAGAAGAACTGCGCGAGGATGGCGCTTTTTGTTGCGCCGATGGCTTTGAGGATGCCGATTTCGCGTGTGCGCTCGGTTACTGAGACGAGCATGATGTTGATGATGCCGACCGCGCCAAGGCCGAGCGTGACGACGCCGACTCCGCCGAGAAAAATATCCATTGCATCGAAGATAGCGCCGATCATTTGTTCTTCCTGGATGGTGTCGAACTCTTCGAAGGCGTCTTTGTTTGCGGCGTCAAAGCCGTGGTTGCGCGCGATAACGCGGTGCACGGCGGGGACGGCGGCTGTTGTATCGCCCTTGGTGGCGGGCTGGTATTGGATGGAGGAGACGGCGTCGCGGGCGATGTTTTCGCCCTTCATGGCGAAGAGCTCCTGCATGGTGGTGAGCGGCATGTAGAGCTTTTGATTGTCGCTGTCGTTGTTGCCGCGCGAGATGGAGCCAACCTGTCCGATGACACGGAATGAGACGTCGTTGATGGTGATGGTTTCGCCGAGGCAGGGTCGTCCGGGGAAGAGCAACTGGGCGGACTTGAGGCCGAGGACAATAACTCTGCGATGGTCGATGAGGTCGTTGGCGTCGATGAAGCGGCCATCGGTCATGGGGACGAAGCGGATGGCGGGGAAGTTGGGCTCGACGCCCATGACGCTGCCTGAGGTGTTGGAGAAGGCGCTGACGGCGTAGAGGTCGCCACGGCCGAGCGTGGCGGTGACTGCGCGCAACTGCGGCAGTGTGCGCAGATCAGCTTCGTCGCGGAGGGTCATTTGGTAGGGCCTCATGCCGGTGTGCTGGTTGGCGACGGCCGGGATGGTGCCGTTCCACATCATGACCACGTCGTTGCCAAAGGTGGAGAGGTTGCGATGCTGGCCGGAGCGGAAGCCCTCACCGAGGCCGACAAGGACAAGCAGCGAGCCCACACCCCACGCAATGCCGAACATGGTGAGGAAGGTGCGCAGCTTGTTAGCCAGCATGGCGCGGAAGACCTGGCCGAGAGTATCTGAAAAATTCTGCATATCTGGTTGCACGTCGAGTGACGGTATCTGAAGCTTACTACGTTGTTTGAGAGCATATTGTTCCCCGCCGGCGCACATGCTGGAACCAGCGGCCAGCGGAGTGCGTAACACTGGATGAGCATCACTGTGCGCTGCGGGAGAGGTTTGATAAAAGTTGAGCTTGTGAGCTCGTGTCCGGTTGCGGGCAAGCGGTTTAGTACACGGATGGATTTTACACGGGAATCTGAGACTTTCTGGTATTTTGGAGGGATTTGTGGCTGTATCAGGCAAGAGCAGGGCGTTCTGGATCTGGATCGGCGCAGGTGGGCTTGTGGTTCTGCTCATAGTAGGACTGGCGGCGATGCGTTTTGCCAAGGGAACCTCGATAGACCCCAACAAGCTGGCCAAGGTGACGCGTGCTGACGTTGCGCGCAGCGTTGTGGCAACGGGCAAGATACAGCCCATCACCAAGGTTGAGGTCAAGTCGAAGGCTTCGGGGATTGTTGAAAAGCTTTATGTTGACATCAATAATGTGGTGAAGAAGGGGCAGCCGCTGGCGCAACTGGACCAGGTGGAGATAGCGGCGCAGGTTGAAGCGCAGCGCGCACAACTTGCGGCCCAGGAGGCAAACGTTGGCACCTACGAGGCCAACGTTGAGCAGGACAAGGTGAATGCGGCAGCGCCAGACCTGCCCATGTACAAGCTGACACTCGACAGATATATAGCGATGCAGAAGGAAGGCATAGTCAGCGTGCAAGCGCTGAATGACGCCAACAAGGATTATCTGGCCGCGCTAACGCGGCGCGACTCGGCGAAGGCGCAGATAGGCGTTGATACGGCCAAGTTGAAACAGGCCAGGGCACAGGTGATGCAGAGCCAGGCGAGTCTGAAGCAGTTGACCGAGCAGCTCGGCTACACGACGATCATTGCGCCGATGGACGGCGTGATCCTTTCGCGCGATGTTGAGAAGGGCGATGCGGTGAGTTCGATCCTTGTATTGGGTTCGACCGCCACGTTGGTGATGACGGAGGGCGACACCAGCCAGGTTTATGTGCAGGGCAAAGTTGACGAGGCAGATATTGCGCACGTCTACATGGGGCAGCCCGCGCGCATCAAGGTGGAGAGTTTTCGCGATCGCGTCTTCAACGGCAAGGTTACCAAGATCTCTCCCATGGGCGTTGAGAAGGATAATGTGACGACGTTTGAAGTGCGCGTCTCCATTGATAACCCGGGCGGAGAGTTGAAGGCGCTGATGACGGCGAACGCTGAAATTCTGCTCGACGAGCACAAGGGCGTGCTGACGGTGCCGGAGAGCGCTGTAATCTACGACAACCAGAAAAATGCCAGCGTTGAGATTCCTGACGCAAGTCAAAAAGAAGGCAAGCGGAAGATAAACGTAAAAGTCGGACTCTCAAACGGCAACCTGACCGAAATTGTAAGCGGCCTGAAGGAAGGCGACCAGGTCGTGTTGCAGCAGTAGAAAGTCAGCAGTTCGTAGCCGTTGCCACATCACAATTTGAATTGGTTAAATATGCGGCCAAGCTCCACGGCCGACTCGGCGATTTGACGCGCGGTGTCGGCGGCCAGCGTGGCTGCTGAGCGGCTTGCCTCGGCGAGTTCGGTGACGCGGCCTGCGCTGGTGCTGATGGCCTCGCTGCGCTTGGCTTGCTCTGTGGCCGCAGATGAGGTGTTGACCGCAAATTCACCGGTCTTTTGTGCGCGCTCGATGATCTCTTCGAGCATGCGGTGCGCGTCCTCGGTGCGGCGTCGGCCGTTCTCGATGTTGTTGCGGTTGGCTTCGACGGCGACGATGGTGCTGGCGGTCTGCTCCTGAATGCTGGCGACCATGGAGCCTATCTGCTCGGTTGCCGTTCGGGTGTGCTCTGCGAGTGAGCGGACCTCGCCAGCGACGACAGCGAAGCCGCGACCATGCACGCCGGCGCGCGCAGCTTCAATGGAGGCGTTGAGCGCGAGCAGGTTTGTGTTCTCGCTTATTTCGCGGATGACGGTGACGGCTTTGCTGATCTCTTGAGAGCGGGAGTCGAGCTTACCCATGAGGTTGTGGATGGACTCGGAGGAGCGCGCGACCTCTTCCATGGTGGAGGCAGCGCCGGCCATGACGTCGCCGCCGGAGTGCGCGGAGAGCGCCGACTCGCGGCTTGCGGAGGTGACCTCATCGGAGTTGTGGCGTATCTCGCCGCACATGGAGGTGAGCAGTTGGGCTGACTCCAGGACTTCTGCGGCAATCTCGGCCTGGCTTTTGCAGTTGGTTGTGGTGAGGTTGGTGTTTGATTCGAGCGTTGTGACGGCCAGGTTGAGTTGCGCGGCCTGAGTGCGGAGGCCGATGAGAACGTTGCGCAGATGTTCGATGGTTGCGTTGAGGGCGGAGTTCATTTCGCCGACTTCGTCGGTGGAGACGACGCGGGCCTGGACGGTGAGGTCGTGCTGGGCGAGGCGGCCGAGGATGCGGCAGGCTTCGATCATGGGTACGGCGATGATGTAGGTGAGGCGCAGAGCCATTACGATATCGAGAAAGATGATGAAGACGAGCAGGGCGAGGACGGTCCATTGGGTGTTGGCGGCTGTTTGTTGAACGCTGGCGGAGACCGAGTCGGCGGCGGTTGCGTGCGCGATTGCCAGCTCGCCGACCTTGTGTATGCCGGCGAGCGCGACAACGCCGAGGACGGCTGTGAAGAGGCATTGCCATCCAAAGGAGATGAGCAGCTTGGTTTTGAGTCGCAAGTTGCCGAACCAGACAAGACAGTACTTCCAGAGCCAGATCATCTGCCGCTCCCATGATGACAGGAATTACAGTTTATTTATCGGCTGAATCAGCAAAATGATAGTTCAGTAGGTAGTGTGGTGCGCACAGCTGCGTGTGATGAATTGATGTGAGATTTCTAATTTAGTATTGGCAGTTATATGGAGTGGCGGCCTTCGATGGCTTTGGAGAGTGTGACTTCGTCGGCGTAGTCGATGTCGCTGCCTGCGGGAACGCCGGTTGCAATGCGTGTGATTTTCACCGTGTGGAGGCGGAGGTTGGTGGCGAGCCAGTCGGCGGTGGCTTCACCTTCGAGGGTGGGGCTGGTGGCGAGGATGACTTCGTCGACCTCGGCGGCTTCGATGCGGACGAAGAGGGATTTTGTGCGGAGCTGGTCCGGGCCGACTCCGTGAAGGGGCGAGAGGGTTCCGTGGAGGACGTGATAGACGCCGTTGTATCCACGGGTGCGTTCGACGGAGGCGATGGTTGTCGGCTCTTCCACGACGCAGACGAGGCGGCGGTTTCTGGTTTCGCTGGAGCAGTAGACGCACGGGTCTACATCCGTGATGTTGTTGCAGACGGAGCAGAGGCGGAGGCTTTCTTTCATGTGGAGGAGGGCGGCGGCCATGGCTTCGGCTTCGTCGTCGGGGGCGCGGAGGAGATGGAAGGCGAAGCGTTGCGCGCTTTTGGTCCCAACGCCGGGGAGCTTTTTGAGCTCCTCGATAAGACGGGCCATCGGTTCGGCGTAACGGGACACTGTTGCTCCTCTGGGGAAAATGGAATTGTTGATTTAGCTCTTTGTATCCCCGGTCCCCAAATGCGAGGGACCGGGGGCACCCGTTGGTTTTTTGTATCCCCGGTCTCAAAATCGAGACCGGGGGCACCCGAACTTTTTTATGTGTGGAGTGTTCTCTCCATCATCTTGGTTAGAGTGTGCGGTAGACGAGTCCGGTGAAGACATCGGGGCTCAACATGCCGTGGCCCCAGTCGGCGTCGAAGCTGGCGGTTGGTTTTTTGGCGATTGCTTCCTGCTCGCTGAGGCCTGCGGATTTGAGCTTGGCGACGTTGTCGCGCACGCCGGAGAGCATGTCGTTGAATTTCTGGAAGCCGGCCTTGTCGCCGAGTGGGCCGTGGCCAGGGATGAGCCTGGTTGTGCCGGAGACGAGAGTGAGGATGTGTTTGCCGGCTTTGATCATGCCGTCGATGCAACCGCCTGCGCCTTCGTCGATGAAGGGGTAGAAGCCGTTGAACCAGAGGTCGCCGGTGTGGAGGACGTCAGCCTTGTGGAAGTGGATGAAGATGTCGGTGTCAGTGTGTGCGGGCTCGACGTGGAGCAGGTCGAGCGCGTCGCCGTTGTGCCAGATGTGCATGGCGTGGTCGAAGGTAGTTGTGGGCAGAGCGCCGGCGGGCGAAGCGGGCAGATCCACGCCGAAGAGTTTGACCGATGATGGCGCGGAGAGACGCTGGCGGGTTTTGGTGTGGGCGACGATGTGGAAGCCTGCGGCGTGCATTGCTTCGTTGCCGTCAGTGTGGTCGAAATGGAAGTGGGTGTTGATGAGCGTGTCGGGAGCGTCGTGCGAGAGGCCGGCGAGGGCTTCCTTGATGTGGGGGATGGCGGTGGCGAAGCTTGAGTCGATGTAGAGGATGCCATCGGGGCCGGTTTGCGCGGCCATGTTTCCGCCTGCGCCCTGGAAGAGATGCAGGTTGTCGTAGAGTTTGGTGACCTTGATGGGGGTTTTGGCTGCGCCGTCGCGTGCCTGGGCCAGTTGGTCACTTTTTTGAGCAAAGAGCGTGCGAGGCGCGATTGTTGCGGCTGCGCCGAATGCGAGAGATGTGCGCAGGAACGAGCGGCGATTCATTTCGATGAGCATGCGATCCTCCAGTGGGGAGACTGTTAGATGATTATTTCTCGCGCAGGTCGAGGACACCGCGCACTTCAGCATTGAAAAGTGATTGGGCGTACTTAATGAGTGGGTCTTCGAGTGCGGCCTGTTGCACGCTGCCGCGCGGGGCTGTGGGCGCGTTCGAACTGGAACTGGTCAGACCTTCGCCGGGCAGGATCATGAAGCGGACGGACATGCCGCCGGCCTGCAAGGACTGGCGGATGAGCTTGTCGGCTGCGGCGTTGAATGTGAGGCCGATCATTTTTTTGCCAGCGGCGACTTCGATGCGCAGATTGGAGCCATCAAGCGAGAAGTTGCTGTTGGCGATGAAAGTGGAAGCTGATTGATGACCTTCGTCGAGGAGCGCCTGTGCAACGCGGTCGCGCAGTGCAGCGAGATCTAGATTGCTGCCGCTGATGGTCACATCGACTGGCTGGGGCGCGCGGGCGAGTGCGCCGTCGGTGGTGGCAATGCCGGCACTGATGGGTGCAGGTGTTGGATCGTCGATGCGGACAACTTTGGAGGTTGCTGTTGACGAGGACGCGGTTGATGCAAAGGGCGAGAACGAACCGGCGGGTGCGCTGGGCGCGGTTGGGGCAGTTCGTGCGGCTGCGGAGGGTGAGCCGCCGGATGGAGAAGAGGCGCGCGGTGCGGATGAATGCGCTGGCGTGGGTGCGGCGATGCGGCCTGCGGCGACACCGCTCAAAATTTCTTCGACGGGCAGGAGGCGTTGCGCGTGGATGAGCTTCAAGAGGCCGAGTTCGAGATGGAAGCGCTGTTCCTGTTTGTAGTTGAGCTCGTCGAAGGTGCGCAGGACAATCTGCAAGGCGCGTGTTAGCTCTTCTTCAGTGAAGAGGAGCGCGGTGCGTGCGGCGCGGGCGCGTTCGTCGGTGGAGATCTGAAGCAGTTCGGTCTGCTCGCCGCCGAGCTTGGCCATGAGCGAGTTGCGGAGGTAGCGGACCATCTGCCGCGCGAGCGAGATGGGGCTGTTGCCGGAGTTTAGGAGCGTGTTGAGCTGCTCCATCAGTGTGACGCTTTGGCCTGCGGCGACGGCTTCAAGCAAACGCTCGAAGATTGCATTGGGAACAGCGCCCATGAGGTCGCGAATCTGGTCGGTGGAGAGGACGGGTTGGCCGGCTTCGACGGGCGCGGATGCGATGGCCTGGTCCATGATGGAGAGCGCGTCGCGCATGGAACCGTCGCCGGCTTCGGAGAGGAGTGCAAGCGCGGCGTCTTCAGCTTTGACGTTTTCGGCGGCTGCGATCTGTTTGAGCTGGGCGAGGATGTCGTCGAATTTGACGGCGTGAAAGCTGAAGTGCTGGCAGCGCGAGCGGATGGTCTGCGGAATGTTTTCGGGCTCGGTGGTGGCCATCATGAAGACGACGTGGCCGGGCGGCTCTTCGAGAGTTTTGAGGAGCGCGTTGAATGCAGCGTCGGTTATCTGATGGGCTTCGTCGAGGATGTAGATTTTGTACTTGTCGCGGGCGGGGGAGTAGCGAGCGGCTTCGCGCAGTTCGCGAATCTCGTCGATGCCACGGTTGGTGGCGGCGTCGATCTCGATGACGTCGACGGCGTTGCCCTGGCGAATTTCCAAACACGAGTCGCACTCGCCGCATGGTTCGGCTGTGGGGCGCGGGGGGGTGGTGGAGCCTATCGCAGTGCGGCAGTTAAGCGCCTGGGCGAGGATGCGGGCGATGGTGGTTTTGCCGATGCCGCGATGGCCCGAGAAGATGTAGCCGTGGGCGATGCGGTTCTGCGCGAGGGCGTTCATCAGGGTACGGGTAACGTGGTCCTGCCCGGCTACGTCGGCAAAGCGCTGCGGGCGATATTTTCTGGCCAGTACCTGATAACCCATCTGAGAGAGCTCCGTTGGCGGCAAAAAAGGGAAGTGACGCCTAGATGGATTCTAACGTCTATGGGGCTTATTTTTGGGTGGTGATTGTGATGTGGAAATTCCAGCAGTTGGCGGGCTATTCGGTGCCGTGCGTGTTGCCGTCACCGCGGCTGGGTAAATTGCGCATGTTCGGCGATGTCTCATTGACGGAGAGACGCGGCGGCTGGGGCGATTCGGCGGCCTGATAGTTGCGCAGTCCCTGGAGCACATCGTCCTTGTCGCGGGCGTATTGGCCGGCGAGGCGGGTGAGCGAGTAGGAGATGATGTCGCGGTGGTGGAGCTCGCTCATGCTGGGGTCGCGCTTGAGGTTGAGCCAGAGGCGATGTACGAGTTGCACGTCATCTGCGCCGAGGCTGGGTGTGTGCGGCCCGATGCGGAAGTTTTTGGCTTCGCCGGTCTCGCTGACCACATAGAAATTGAATTGGCGCTTGGGCTCGGGCAGTATTTCCCAGGCCTGGCCGAGATGGAAGGCCTGCTCTTCGGGGCTCAGTTTGTTGGAGAGGCCGGAGATGATGGAGTCGACTTCGAGCGAGTTTGCGCTTTGCACCAACGCGGTGAAGACGTCGGTTGCGGGCACGACGAGCAGTGAAACTTTTTTGCCGAAGCTTTCAGCGACCGAGATGGCCTTGGTGAAGACCATCTGCTCGTGCTCGGAGAAGAACTGGTCCTCGGGGCTGATGTACTCTGAGCCGCCGACACCCATCATGCGGACGGCGAGCACGACGACGTCCTGCTCTTGCGTGCTTGTTCTTGATAGCGCCCACTTCAAAGCAAAAGGATGCGCTGCATCGCGCATGGTGACCATGACACCGCCGGCACGGACGGCGACCGATTCTCGGTCGATGGTGTCCTGATGCTCAAGCTGGAAGTGGTCCTTCATCTGACGGTTGGCGAGCGCGTGCTTCTTTTTGTTCAGATGTTCGCTGATGGTGAAGATGATGTAAAAGACGGCAGCAAAGATAATGCCGCTGACCGTGGCGACAGACTTGGTGAAGAGATTAACGATGGCGGTCGAGAGCAGAACCAGGAAGACGCAGAAGAGACCGACGGGAACTTCTTTGCCGCCGATTTTGATGTTCGGCGGGACCTTCCAACCGCGCTCGCCTTTGTACTTCCAACGCAGAACGAGCATGGCCAGCGCGTTGAAGGTGAAGGACCAGATGACGCCGAAGGCATATGCTTCGCCGAGTGTTATGACGTTGCCTGCGGTGACGATGATGGTGAACATTTGCAGGCCGAAGACGAGATTGACGATGCGATGGCTGGTGCCGTACTTGGAGTGCGGCTTGCGGAACCAGTCGGTGAGCACGCCGTCTTCCGCGACGCGCATGAGCACGCCGGTTGAGCCGATCATGGAGGTAGATC
>CAIMNN010000375.1 GCA_903842845.1 uncultured Acidobacteriaceae bacterium
GCTGAGATCGTGCATGACATCATCACGTCGACGCCTGACCTGAAGACCATCGCGCTCGCCGACAAGGAAACCATCCTGACGGTTGGCAACGACGAAGACCGCGCCAAGATCTGGGAAGTGATGAAGGACCAGGCGACACCGGTCCCGGGCGTTGTGATCGAAGCCACTGCCAGCGTCATCAAGGTTGCCGTGACCGACGACGCGAAGCAGGCCAAGACTGCGGACTTCATCGTGAACTTGAAGACGCCGCTCGCCGACAAGGAAATTCCGGCGGTTGGCTTTGAGTACAAGATTCCGTCCAAGGATCCGCATGCGCCGCCAGCGACAGAGCTCGTGGGCACATACGACTCGTATACACAGGTCGCAGCAACGGATACAACACCTCCGGCGGTTCTCCTCGTCCTCAAGGAAGGTTCGGTAATTCTGCCTGCGAAGAAGACCCCGTCGCCGCATCCGGGCGCAGCAGCAGCAGGCCACAAGCCCGGCCCAGCGCACCACCAGTAATCGTCTCCGAATTGGGATGGATTCAACCAAGGCAGCCCGCGAGGGCTGCCTTTTTCTTGGCTGCGGTGCGCAATCAACAACCACAGTGATACTCTGAAATTCGATGAGAACGACTACCGCAATTCTGGCGCTTTTGCTCTTCAGCCTGACGGGGCTGCAACTGGCTGCGCAAACTGAACCGGCTGGACAGACTGGACAAACTAGTCAGGACGGCAACACTGCCGTGCCCGCGAAGCCGCACAACAACAATTTGCCGAGCATCAAACCGGTGCTGAATTATTTTCCCGGGCATGGAGACGACGGGCAGGCAGTGAAACCGCTTTTCCCCTCGCGGAGTGAGAAGAACCGCAAGAACATGCTCGAGTTCCGCAGCGAAGAGGAGATGAACGCCGCCGACCACTCGCTGGTGATCAACGCGGAGGGGACGATTGCCGAGCGTACACGTTTTGCGGACCTGGACTTCGACGCTGCGCCGGGAAATCCATGGGCGATGCAAGAGGCGGTTTGCCCTGCGTTGCCGCGGCACATCATTGTGCAGTTCACGCGCAATCGCGGCAAAGGCGATGTGAGCGTTTTTACGGCTGTGATTCCGCGCGACCCCGACGGGCGGATACGGATTATTCCGGTTGAGAAGCGGGGCTACTCGCTGTTTTCGCCGGCACCGGTGAATGCAATCACCATTTCGGTTTTCAACCGGATACGCGCCGAAGAGAAAGCCACTGTGCAGCCTGACTGGCTGACGCTGGGCCTCTGCTATGCCTCGATGGCCGGCGCACGCCCCAAGGCTGACCTCATCGCTACAGACACCTATTCAGACCCGATGCCGGAGGGGCGCCCGGCGACGCTGGTGATGGAAACGAACGGCACGGCAAAGATAATTTTTGTTGACATGGCCGCGCTGCCCGTTCCGATGGAGTGGACGATGAACTTTGACAAACATGGCAGGCTGCTGAAGGCCGTTCATCATAAGGCTGTGATACTGAAGCCTTCCAAACGGACGCAGCAGATAACCGACCTGAAGTAAATTATTCGCCCAGCATGAGCCGCTGAATGTGTGTAGCGCGCCCGAGAGCAGGGTCGCAGTCGATAAGAACCGCGCACATTTTTGGATTGTTCTTTGCGGCTTCGAACTTTCCGGGCATGCCGGTGAGGAAGCGATTCAGCACGAGTTCCTTTTCAACGCCGATAACGCCGTCGTAAGGGCCGGACATGCCGACATCAGTGATGTAGGCGGTGCCGCCGGGGAGCACGCGCTCGTCCGCGGTGGGAACGTGAGTGTGCGTGCCAAGGACAGCGGTTGCGCGGCCATCGAGGTGCCAACCCATGGCGACCTTCTCACTGGTGGCTTCGGCGTGGAAGTCGACGACGATGACGCTGGCCTTGATGTTTTTGAGCGCTTCGTTGATGGCTGCAAAGGGGTCGTTGGTTCCGTTCATGAAGACGCGGCCCATGAGGTCGACGACGGCGTAGGGAATGCCGGATTTGGTTGTGCCTTCGTAAACGCCGGTGCCGGGCAGGCCAGCTTGCATATTGATGGGGCGCAGAACGCGTGTGCCGCGCTCGCCGGATTTGAAGTACTCGATGAGTTCGCGCTTGTCCCATACGTGGTTGCCGGTTGTCATCACGTCGATGCCGAGGTCGAAGA
>CAIMNN010000376.1 GCA_903842845.1 uncultured Acidobacteriaceae bacterium
ATACTCGGGCGGGAGGGTGATGCCGGCGAGGATGACGCGGATGTGTGCGGAGTCGAGAGCGGTGAGGACGGCGTCGAGGTTCTTCTCGGAGTTTTCAAGGCGCAGGCCGCGCAGGCCGTCGTTGCCACCGAATTCTACGAGGACGATATCGGGGTGCATGCGGATAATCATCTGCACGTCGTCGAGCGCGTCTTTGGTGGTTGCGCCGCTCTCGCCCTGATTGGCGACCTTCACTTTGTAGCCGTGTTTGCTGAGCAGGGTTTGGAGCGCGTCGGGGTAGGCTTCGCCGGTTTTGAGGCCGTAGCCGGCGGTGATGCTGTCACCGAAGCAGACGACGAGGGTTTGCTTTTGCGCAAACGCGCTGGTGGCGGCGAGCAGGATGAGGAGCGTGAGTGTGAGGCGAAGCGTGGTGAAGAATCGCATTTCTTTTGAGTTTACTCGCATGGGTTGAAACTCCGAGAGTGCGGCTCGCGTATTCTCAAAGGACAAGACAAATCGCGCATCCGAAAAGGGAAAGATGATAGTACTCCGCAATCTGACGAAGACAATCCAGAATGGCACGCGCCGCGTTGATATTTTGCGCGGCATTACTTTGACGATACCCGCGGGGCAGTTTGTTGCAATTGTGGGCGCGAGCGGCAGCGGAAAGAGCACACTGCTGGGATTGATGGCGGGGCTGGACACGCCGACGACGGGCGAGATTTTTCTCGACGGGACGCCGGTGCACAATCTGGCCGAGTCTGCGCTGGCCGAGGTGCGTGGAAGCAAAATTGGATTTGTGTTTCAGTCGTACCAGTTGATCCCGACATTGACGGCGCTTGAGAATGTGCTACTGCCGTTTGAGTTGAATTCGAGCGGCATTGAGGGTGGACGGGCAAAGCGACTGCTGGAGCAGGTGGGGCTGGGCGAGCGCGTGCATCATTATCCGGTGCAGCTATCGGGTGGAGAGCAGCAACGTGTAGCGATTGCGCGTGCGTTTGTGAATCAGCCACCAATAATTTTGGCCGATGAGCCGACGGGAAATCTGGATACAACAAACGGGCACATGGTTTTGGATCTGCTGCTTGAGCGCAATCATGAGGCGAAGGCGACGCTTGTGCTGGTTACGCATGATGCGGAGTTGGCGAGACGAGCGGACCGCAAAATTGTTTTGAGCGATGGGCTGGTTGTTGAAGATACTGCGCCGGTGTTTGAAGAGGTTGCACATGGCTAAGCGGCCATTGAGCTGGGCGCGCGGGGGGACGATCGCGGTGCGCGATCTGAAGAGCTCACCGGGGAAATTTTTCTTTGTGGTGCTTTCGGTTGCGGTGGGTGTTGCTGCGCTGGTGGGGATACGCGGCTTCAGTATGAGCTTCAGGCAGACGTTGCAGACGGAGGCGCGGTCGCTGTTGGCAGGCGATTTGAGTGCGCGCGTGTTCAGAGCGCCGACGGATGAGGAGCAGAAGAAGATTGCGGCGCTTGGGGACGCGGGCGTCAAGAGCACGTGGGTGACGGAAACGATTGCGATGTCAAACGCACCGGATGGCAACTCGCCGATGCTGGTTGCGTTGAAGGCGGTTGATACTGGCGAGTATCCGTTTTATGGCGCGGCTGAGTTGGAGCCGGCGATGCCGTTGGCGGAGGCACTCGGTGGCGACTCGGTTATTGTGGCTGATGAATATTTGGTGCGGACGAATGCGAAGGTGGGCGACAAGATTTTGTTGGGCGGGCAGGCGTTTCGAATTGCCGCGGTGTTGAAGCAGGAGCCGGACCGGATAAGCTCGGGTGCGAGTTTGGGGCCGCGGGTGATGCTGTCTGCGGAGTCGCTTGCGAAGGCGCAACTGATTGGTTATGGTTCGCGTGCGTCGCGGCGGTTGTTGATCAAGCTGCCGGAGAAATCAGATCCGATAGCGATGCGCAAACAGGTTGAGACGATGCTGCCCGACGCTCAGGTGATGGATTACAAGGAAGGGAATCCGGGGCTGACCGAGGGGCTGGAACATGCGACTGCGCTGTTGAGTTTGATCTGTTTGGTGGCGATGGTGCTGGGCGCGATCGGCGTAGCGATGGCGATGCATGCGCACCTTGAGCAACGCATGGATGTTCTTGCGATCTTGAAGTCGCTCGGCGCAACGTCGGGGGATTTGTTGCGAATTTATTTATTGCAGACGGTGGGGTTGGGGCTGGCGGGCGGAGTGATCGGAGCGGGTGCGGGGCTGGGGTTCATGTATCTGCTGCCGTTTGTTTTCGGCAAGCTGATACCGATCCATTTG
The DNA here is from genome assembly GCA_903842845.1 of uncultured Acidobacteriaceae bacterium. GTDB lineage: Bacteria > Acidobacteriota > Terriglobia > Terriglobales > Acidobacteriaceae > CAIMNN01. The sequence continues at coordinate 2,253 of CAIMNN010000376.1, forward strand.
ACGATCAGTTTTCCTGTTGCGGCGTTGTTGACGGGGTTGGCGACGGGAGTGCTGACGACGCTGCTCTTTTGTTTGCCGCCGCTGCTCGAGGTGCGTAATGTGAGGCCGGTGCTGGTGTTGCGGCGGCTGGTGGATACGCCGACGGAAAACTTTTTTGTGCGCTGGTTGAAGCGTTGGCCGCAGTTGCTGCTTTCGGGTGTGATGCTGGTCGCGTTGGGGTTGATAGCGCGGGCGCTTTCGGATTCGAATACGGTTGCGATTGGTTTTTTAGTTGCGCTGGTTTCTGCGTTGGTTGTGTTGTTGTTGCTGGCTGCGGTTACGTTGTTCGCGTTGCGGGTGCTGCTATCGCATGTGCGGTTGCATCTGCCTTCTTCGGTGCGGCAGGGGCTGGCAAATTTGTACAGGCCGGGGAATCAATCTGCGGCGGTGCTGGCTGCGTTGGGAACCGGTGTGCTGTTGATACTGAGTGTTTTTTTGTTTCAGTCGGGCGTGCTGCGTGATCTGCATGAGACGGCATCGCCATCGCTGCCGAATATTTTTTTGCTTGATATCGGGAATGATGAGTTGGCGGGAGTGCAGAAGTTTTTCAAGGAACAGCAGGGAGTCGACAAGCCGCTGGAGTTGTTGCCGATAGTGCAGGGCAAGGTGCGGCAGTTGAACGGGCAGCCGATAGAGCAGATAAAGATTGAACACTTTCCGATGCGGATGCTGTTGAATGCAGAATTCACATGGTCGGATACGATGCCTGCGGGCGACAAATTGACGGCGGGGCAGTGGTGGAGTTCTCCGAGCGAGCACAGCATTGCGGTGAGCGCGGGCACGGCGGAGCGACTGCACATTGGCGTTGGTTCAACGATGGTGATAGAGACCAGCGGCGGGGAGCATACATTGCGTGTAGCTGCGCTGGTAAAGCCTGACGGACAGCATCTTGGCGCACGTGTGTCGTTTGTTTTGCCGACGGGCGAGTTGGCTGGCGAGCGGGCGATCTGGTACGGCGGAGTGCGTGTTGACCCGGCGCGAGTCTCGTCGATGGAACGCGTGTTCTTCAAACGCTATCCGACGATAACGGTTATCAATTTGGCTGATGTGATTGTGCGCATTGAGTCGATAGTTGACCAGATAACTTTTGTGATCCATTTTCTGGCGGGGTTTTCGATCTTTGCCGGGCTAATGATATTGGCGTCGAGCATCAGTGGGACGCGGTTCAAGCGGATGCGCGAGTCGGTGATATTGAAGACACTGGGCGCGAAGCGTATGCACATTGTGCGCGTGTTCACGGTGGAGTTTACTGTGCTGGGGATTCTGGCGGGCGCGGTGGGGACGGTGTTTGCTAATCTGCTGACGTGGTATCTGCTGCACCGCGTGGAGATTCCGTTTCACGTGAGTTGGACGGCGAGTGCGGTGTCGGTTGTGTCGATTGCGGTGTTGGCGGTTGCAACTGGTTGGGTGACGAGCTACCGGCTGCTGGGATTGCGGCCGCTTGAAATATTGCGCGAAGAGTAGAAAAAAGAAGCGGGCTGAAAATTCCCAGCCCGCTATTCAAGTTGCTCACAGTTTAAAAATCTTCGGCTGCATCAACGGCCGGCAGAACGTCGTGTTCGCGTGCGAACCAGACGTAGAGCGTGGGCATGAGGAAGATGCCGATGGCGAGGTTTGCGAGCAAGCCGCCGACGATGACGATGGCGAAGGGTCGTTGCGAGTCCGAACCGATGGCGTGCGAGAGGGAAGCGGGCAAGAGGCCGAGGGTTGCGACGAGCATTGTCATCATGATGGGGCGCAGGCGGAGGACCGCGCCTTCGACTGCTGCGTCGATGATGTGCTGCTCGCTTGAGACCTCCATGCCTTTGCGTCGTGCGCGCAGTTGATTGATGAACTCGACCATGATGACGCCGGTTTGTACGCTGACGCCGAAGAGCGCGAGGAAGCCGACCATTGAAGAGACTGAGAGGTTGGTGTGGGTGAGGAAGAGCGCGAGTGGCCCGCCGACCGAAGCCATGATGACGCTGACGAGAATGAGCAGCGCCCACTTGAGCGAGCGGAACATGGCGAAGAGGATGAGGAAGATGGCCATGATAGTGACGGGGATAACGATGGCCATGCGAGCGTTGGCGCGTTTTTGGCTTTCGTACTCGCCGGCCCACTCGAGGTGATAGCCGGGCAGAAGCGTGACGTTGCGCGTGACCTTGCTGATTGCCTCTTCGACTGTTGAACCGAGGTCGCGGCCTTTGACGGAGTATTTGATGGCGATATAGCGTTGGCCACCTTCGCGGTTGATTTGCTCTGCGCCGTCGTTTTCAGTGGCGGTGGTGAGTTGCGCGAGTGCGACACGTTCGCCGGATGGGGCGAGCAAGCGGATGTTGTTGATGGCGTCGCGGGTGTCGCGATAGCGCGTGGCGTAACGGAGCGTTACATCGAAACGCGCCTCGCCCTGCTGGAGTTGCGTGAGTGCGTTGGAGCCGACGGCGGTTTGAATAGCGTCCTGCACGTCGGCGACGTTGATGCCGTAGCGCGCGCAGGCGGCGCGGTCGACGGTGTAGTTGAGATTGGGCTGGCCGATGATGCGAAAGATGCCGAGGTCCTCAACGCCTTTGACGGTTTGCATTTGAGCCTGAATGAGTTCGGCGTTTTTCTCGAGCGTGCGCAGGTCATCGCCGTAGAGTTTGACGGCGAGCTCGCCTTTGACGCCGGAGACGGCTTCTTCCATGTTGTCGGAGATGGGCTGCGAGTAGTTCCAGATGACGCTGGGAAATTTTTCGAGCTCATTGTCGATGGCGGCGATGAGCGCGTCTTTGTTTTCGTGGAAGACGGGGCGCCATTGCGCTTTGGGTTTGAGGTCGACAAAATATTCGGTATTGAAGAAGCCGGCGGTGTCGGTGCCGTCGTCGGGTCGGCCGGTCTGGCTGACAACCTGCGTAACCTCAGGGAAGCTGGCCATGACGACGCGGGCTTTGTTGGTGAAGTCGATGCTGGCAGTTGGGCCTTCACTGGGTGCTAGAGTGCCGCGGACCCAGATTGAGCCTTCATCGAGGTGGGGCAGAAATTCCGAACCGATGGGACCGCCGAAAAGCAGTACTGCGCCGATGAGAAAGAGCGCGGCGGAGATGCCGACGGTGATGTTGCGATGAACGATGGCGGCGCGGACTGCAACGCGATAATGGCGGATGAGCCAGAGCAGGACGGGGTTATCCCACTCGGTTGCGCCTTTGCGGAAGAGAATGCTGGCGCAGACGGGCGCGATAACGATAGCAAATAGGAGCGCGCCGAGAAGTGCGAAGCTGACGGTCCATGCCATGGGCTTGAAGAGGCGGCCTTCGACTGCCTGCAAAGTGAAGATGGGCAGATAGGAAGTGATGATGATGCCGCGCGCGTAGAAGACAGGGCGGATTACTTCGAATGTGGCGTCGCGAATCTTCTGCGCGGGTGTGTGCGTGTCATCAGGTTGAGCGAGGTGTCGGATGATGTTCTCGATCATGACTACGGAGCCGTCGACGACCATGCCGAAATCGAGCGCGCCGAGGGAGAGCAGGTTGGCGGGGATGTGGCTGATGTCAAGACAGATGGAGGCGAAGAGCAGCGCGAAGGGAATGGTGAGCGCAACGATGATTGCGCCGCGGACGTTGCCTAGAAAAAGCAGAAGGATGAGCGAGACAAGAACGATGCCGGCGGTGAGATTTTCTTCGACTGTTTTGACCGTGTACTTCACAAGGTCAGAGCGGTCGAGGAAGGGAACTATCTTGACGCCTTTGGGCAGAATGTTTTTGTTGAGGTTGTCGACTTCGGTGTGAATGCCTTGCAGGACGGGGTCGGAGTCATCGCCTTTTTGCAGCAGGACGATGCCTTCAACGGTGTCTTCGTTGTCGATGATGGAGCCG
>CAIMNN010000377.1 GCA_903842845.1 uncultured Acidobacteriaceae bacterium
AGGAGATCGAAGGTGAAATGGAGTGCGCGATGATGGCTGAGAGAAATCGACAACGGGGAGTATGCGAATCGCCATCCGTCCTCGCTGATGACAAGAGGCTCCCTCTTCATCGGGTCCGTGCAACTGAATATTAATTGGTCCACTTCAACCCAAGCTGGCAGACGGCGGGCCAAGGCATATTCAAAGATCGGGCTCTCGCCGGACCACCTGAGCGAGGGCAAATCAAAATAGGAATAGGCCTCTGCATCACTATCGCGGTTCGCGCCAGAGACAGCACCTCGTGCCGGCGCAGACGCCATGCAAGAGGAAAGAAGCTCAGGGAGAGGGATGTGCATCGTCCAGGGGTTTTTTCTGAGTCTTGATTCGGCGGTAGAGAAATTGAGATCTCCGTGCCGTATACCTTGCATCGTGGCCCAGGCAGCAGCAAATGAAGCAGAGTACATCTTGTCCGTCGGGTTCAGCAGCAGTTGCACCGCTACCGGATTAAGTTCTGCGGATTCGGTGAGCATCTCCGGCAGAGACTGCAACTGCGGAAGTGAAATCCCGTATTGAGCACCAAAAGTGCGCACCCATACCTGGTGGCCAATTTCACCAAAGTCATGACGGATGCCGAATACCCTGCATGCTTCTTCCACAGCATCGCGTATCACCGACTTTGGAACGTTGTCTTGAGCAAGAAATAGCTCCCGCTGCGAAGCCCCGAGCGCAGAGTTGATAGCAGGCCAGACCGCACCGAAGCCGCCCAGCCGGCGAACAGCTTCAGCGGCAAAGATTGTGAAAGTAAGCCCCAATGCCGTTCGTCGACGAATGAACTCTCCCGTGATCCCGGTGAACCGATGGTCATCGCGACGAAATTCCCATGTTGCAGTCTTACCCCATTGGAAGAGCACCTCACGCTCCGAATCTTCGAGAGCAAGCTCGGCGACAGACCAAGGAGTTCCAAGATCGTGCCTGATAACACGCCGCTGCACCACTCGCGCCACGTTCTCAACGAAATCGTCGGATTCACAATCAAGCTGAGTAAACTCGGCAAATGCGTCCTTTTCTGGGGAATCAAGATCACCTCCCTTCCGCCAGGGCTCTTCGGAAACGGTTTCAGGAGGCAACGGTCGATTCGTTGGAGTGTCCCTAACCGATGCAAGAACCTCCTCGGAAAAGGTGTCTCCTACAACTGAATAGAGACCGTTTGCTCCCGTCAGAACGTTGCTGTAGCCCAGGGCGTGAGAGACAGTGCCCTCGCTGATGCCTTCCCGGAGAGCCCGGCGCAGAATCTCCTGACGGGTGGCCGGCCTTCCGAATTCGCGGATCAGGATCACCAGAAGGTCGTCTCCCGAGGCCTCTGCGCTTGGGAGATCGTTTGAGGCAAGAACGTACTCTTCTTCGATTCTGCACCACGGCCAGATCGCACAGAATGCGTGAAAGAGATCCTGGGGCAGCCGTGCGGAATCAACCCGAGTGTCACGGAACACCGCGTCGTAAGCGACGTTGATGGCTACTTTGGGCGAGACACTCAAAACCTGAACTAGGCGATTCGACAGATTGTTTTTCGCATCCATGAAAACGAAATATCGTTCAGATTGGCCCAGCCACGTAGCACCAGGTAGCCACGGACGCACGATGGCACCGTACTCAGCACCGGGAGGCCACAGCTTGTTCCAGTCCGCCACACCCCAATGAGAGGAGTCCTTTCGGGCCGCGGACACAACGGACTTTATCAAAGACCTGTCCTCTTCCGAGAGTAATAGTCCGGAATCGAATGTAAGAGAGTGCTCGAGGCCCGCCCGCTCGAACAGCTTCAGAATCGAGATCAATGATAAGCGAGAACCGAGAATGCCGCGCTGAACGAGAACGGTTTCAGCATGATCGCGCGTGCTGGGCGCAAGCTCGATCAGGCACGCCAGAGCTTTTCGCAGCCAGATCAGGTTCGGCCCCTCGGAAATAAGTTGCTTGAGAAAAGGGGATGCGATCTGGCGGACTCGCTCGCGCACCATGTTGGAGGTCTGACGTCTCCCAACTTCATCAAGCGTCAATGGATCATCGCCGCCCAATCCAAAGAGCGATGTGATAATCGCCCTCTTTCGGTCGTCGTAATCGGAAGGGAAAAATCGCTCAAGCTCTTCGGTGAGCGAACGCGCCGCCCCCTTGAGGACTGTTGAGGAACGCATCGAGGGTTTTGCGTTTGGATTCAATCGAGAACCGAGAGCATCCAATTCAGGCGACAAAGTGCGTTTGAGATCCAGGATATGATCTGAAATCCACTGTGGCCGCGGAACCGGCAACTCCACGCCAAGACTGAGAAGGATCTTATTGAGGTCGCATTGCTCCTCGGGAGTGAGTTCCGCAAGCCAGGAGAGATC
>CAIMNN010000378.1 GCA_903842845.1 uncultured Acidobacteriaceae bacterium
CCAATGTGGCCGTTTTCGCTTTGAGTCGCGAGAAGCTCAGAGACCGCCTTATCAAGGATTTCACGGTTCTCAGGAGTGGGTTGAATGGCATAGCCGAGGCATGCCGATGTGAACCACTTGCCCCAGAATTCTCCGCGGAAACCACCGTCCCCATCGGCGTGAGACCTGTAAGGTTCAATTAAGTCGGAGACACTCTGCGCCATAACCCGATTATTCACACAGAGTTCAATTCTATTGCCTATCCATCCTTGGATGGTCACCGACCCCAACGGCGAAAGCGACAGAACATCTCTTCTTTGATCTTCATGGTGGCCGGTACTTGGCTGCAATGGAAAGAAGTTGCGTCCATATGCAGCAATCGGCGCGATTTGACTTGCCAGAAGAGCGGTGCCGCCCAGGGCGGCCGATTCCAAAAACGTACGCCGAGTGAGCGTCTCGGATGGTTCTTTCTGCTCTGCCTGATCCATCGTGATGAAACCTCTATTCTTACGTTGCCTGCGCACCAAGCTGCCATCACTCAATATCCGGGAGCCAACGGACAGCCGACTCTATTTCGAAACTTTCCGTTTACAGACTTCCGAAAGTTACCCAGCCATGCAAATTCAAACGAAGTAACGCCAGGCGTTTTGTGCTGCTCCCTTTGATCCTGCCCTTTAGCTACCACTCAACCTTGAGATGCTAGCATTCGCTCGCCAATGGAACCAGGGTTTCAAATGGGAAACCGGAGCCAGACGTGAATGCGCTAGTTTGTCATAGATAAGCGCCGCTTCGCACCGTTGCAGGAATCCAGTATTAAGAGGAGCAGTGTCAGACGCAGAATAGCGCCTTTCTTTACTTCAAGTTATTGCTGAACATTGATAATCACTGCACAATTCTGAATTCGGACTTGATTATGGACAACGCAGAATGGTCCTGTCATGCTGGCAATTGAGCGCCCCCTGAGGCGCTCAGCTGAAGTACATTTCGTCCATTTCGACTAAATGTTTCAGCGCGTTTAGTCGAGGTTAAATACGATTTCCCAAGAAAAGGATTTGCCAATTGGTCTGTCGAATTTCATATGAACGTACACCGCACAGCCAGCGCGCATTCGGCAAGCAAGTCGGGTTGAGGACATGGCTCTGCTGGAAACGACGCACTGGGAACTCCCACGACAGCGTGGGCTGATTCTTACAATGCACATGGCCCGGAGGCGCGAGGAAGAAGATAGGCTCAGCAGGATGATGATTCATGGGCAATTGAAAATGGTTCCTAGCCGGGTTCATTCATGAACGAGCATTGATCTCGCGACTTTCGTCTCTGAGCGGAGACTTATCTCTTCTGAAGGCGGCTCACGCGTTTGTCAGCGCAAAAGTCCAGGAGGTGGACATATCGTGTGGGTCGCAGAAGGCGATTCGGGGCATTTCGAGGCACGGCTATGCCCGACAGGTTGGCGACCTTGCGGAGTGAAGTTCCGATGTAAAGGTCGTACCGGGGAGTTTATCCTGCGGTTGCGCCCAGAGCACAGGCGATGCGCTGGAAGTCGCTTCGCCAGGGAAACGATTCTGGCAGATGCACCACGATGCGACGGGCGGAACGGACCACGCGCGCGCCGAGTTTCAACAACCGCTCCCGCAGCGTCCAGACCTGCGCCTTGGCCAGCGTGGTCAGCGCCGCATTCAAGCGGATCTCCTGCATCAGCACGAAGGCTGTGGCTGCCATTAACACACGCAGTTGATTGGCCCAGAAGTTCGTGCAACTGGTGCGGTCCACATCGAGAGCCTTGAGTTCCTTGATCCTGTTCTCAACGTCACCGCGCTTGCAATAGACCTCTTCGTAAATCCACTTGGGGCTTTGCTTCATGTTGGTAACGACGAAGCGCGGATTATCGCGCGGCTCCTTGCTCTCAGCGCGTACCACCTCGGCTTTGAAGATCACACGTCGTTCCTGCTTCCAACTCTTGGCCGCATAGCGCGTGTCGCCGTAAACATGCTCGGTCTCCCCGGTCAGCCCGGCGCACAGACGCGCTACATCGAGCGCATCGGCGGCATGACGGTTCAGCACCGCGTTGGAAGCCATCGCCACTACATACTCGACATTCGGTTCAGCATCGAGGAAGTCGAAGACCGCAGGCGTGGCAAAGCCGCCATCCAGACGCACGCGGATGCGCGCCTTGGCAAACGAGGACCGTACCAACTTGATTAGACGCCGCAACACACCCACGGCACCGGCGCCCGCGCCAACATTACCCGGCCGCAGTACGGCTGCACAAACATACTGATCCGGCTCGTTGTCGAAGCTGACCAAGCCCAGCATCGGCAGATAGCAGTGGTTGTCGTAGTGCGTGTTGAAAAAGGACAACTGCTGCGCGCCATGCGTTGCGGCATCGGTCGGATCCATGTCGATGGTGACCAGATGGGCATGGCCGTTGCGGCGCTTGCCGTGGCGCCTGATCACGCTCTCGGCCAGTGCCGTGCCCATCGCGTAAAGCGAGCGCGGCGTGATGCTGTTTTCAAAGCGCGACAGCGTTGGCTGCGAGGCCAGATCGAGCCCCTTGATCGGATCGCGGCCTGCAAGTAACTTGTGCACAGGATCATGACCGATACGGGCGGCATCGTTGGCATCTTCGTAGCCGCAGGCCAGACCATAAATGCGCTGCCGCATCAACTCGGCCAGTTGATGATCGACCTTGCCTTGCTGGCGTACATCCTGCAGACACGCGCTCAGGGACTCGATCAGACCAGCGCCAAAGCGCCGATTGGCCGCAGAGAGCAGGATCGCTCCGCCATCGCTGGAGCCATGCACCTGGTCAAACGACAACACCACGAGACGCTTCTCAAGTTCAGAAAACAAAACACACTGTGTCGAGGTAAAATCAGTCAAGCGAAAGTCCTTTTCTGCCGTAAACACTGTTTAGTCAACATGTTTGTAGCAGATTCGGCTTTCGCTTCCTAATTCTTCATGCATAATCCCGGCTAGTAATAACAACCCGGAGGCGGCATCGGAACTTCGGAACATTTAAGGGTTGTCACTGTCCTTGCCGCGCCAGCTGAGAGGAACTCGGGACTCCGCGCACGGATTAGGTTGCGCAACTCCAGACTCGTTTCGTCTTGTAGGCTATCTTTGCGCTTCAATTGCCTGTCGTAACAAGCTGAAGGAAATTGAATCTTAGGATCCAGATTCAATAAGAGAAGAGAGTAAAGTTCCAAAGCTGCAGGCTCGTATCGGTGTAGGGATAGGTCAAGGCAGCATTACCAGTGCCTGCTACCGTCAAGGCCTGAGAATTCCACGTCAGCAGCAAGTATGCCTCAAAGGGTTCCGCCGCAGTTGGCTGAAGGAGAGGCTGCCACTGTTGCAAGGTTGACGTTACATTAACATTCGATTGCAAAGGAATCGCACTCTGGCTTACAGAGTAACCTCCGGCTGCCGACAGATCCAGATTATTCGACACATTTCGTATATAAAACGAGCCAATCGGGCCTGGATCGAGGACCCATTGCTGAAGCGTTGAAGCAGGGCTTACCGCGGTCTGGATTGCCGCGTCACCGTTGGATTCCTGGAGGTTTCCGCTGGCAAAAGCGAGATTGGTGCCGTCGCCAACGCTGGTTATGTTGTAGATCGGATTGATAACTTGCGGAACCTGAGTGAGGGTCGGTATTGGGTCAGCCGGTGATGAACCGGGCGAAAAGACACTCGCGACGGCATCGAGATAGCCGTAGCCATACTGCTGGGCCGGTTCAATGAAATGGCCCTCGCCAAACTCGTTCCAGTTATCCAGAAGGAGCACGCTTTTTTGTATCGAATCCTGCCCATTGGACATAGCAGTCTGAGCATCTGTCAACAGCGCTTTGTAATCGAGTGGCATGAGTTCGGCATACAATTGCCCTTCACCCCATGGGAACCCGTTCCAGCCGACGCTTGCTGTCAATACGGGCGCGACCTTACTATCAGCCTGCTGGCGGCTCCAGTAGGTCTGTTCAGCAGAGATCACCTGTTGTCCGGTGGGTGTATTCGTTGTTAGGACTCCTGTAAACGCGAAATTGTTGTAGGCAAACACATAGTCGAACCCCTCGGAATACGCCTGGGAGTTGTCGTTCGTCGGAGAACCATTCCACGCTGTCATAAAGACGATTCCCGGATAGCCAGCTTTGACCGCGAGAGCTCTTGCTTGTGAGATGGCCGAGGTTGCATTTGCTACCGATCCCATCTGAGTGGCAAAAACTCCTGCATCGTAAATGACAACTACCGGCTTGCCGCCGATGGTGAGATAGTTGCCCTTGTTGATGTAATTGTTGAGCCAGAACGGAAAGAGATTGTTGACAA
>CAIMNN010000379.1 GCA_903842845.1 uncultured Acidobacteriaceae bacterium
GAATCGCGGAGCCAGCGGCCTTGCTGGTGGAGGCGGGCGGTGCTGTCGGAAGTGAAGTTGTAGTTGGTGAGGTCGGGTGCGGTGGATTGCGCGTGGAGATGGGTTGTTGCGAAGAGGATTAAGCTTGCGGCGCTGGCGAGTAGAGTTAGATAGAGGATGAATCTGCGCACGGTAAGCTCCGCGAGGAATTAAAGGAATGCTAACATCCTGAGCGATGTTTAACTATTAAGGTTCGCGCAGGTTACGGTTTAAGCAGAGTTTTGATGCGGGCCTCGATGAGCGCGGGGTCAGTTTCGCCTTCGAAGCGTGCACGGATGATGCCGTGGCTGTCTATGAGGTAAGTGATGGGGACGCCGAGGATTCCGCCGTAGGTTGTGCCGAGTTTGGCGTCGCCCATCGCGATGGGATAGTGGATGTGCATTTTTGTTGCGGCTTTGAAAGCGTCGGCAGGCGCATCGTCGATGGAGATACCGAGTACGGCGAGGTTTGTGTCGCCGTACTTTGCCGGCCACTGGTCGAAGAGCGGCATCTCTTTGATGCACGGTCCGCACCACGAGGCCCAGAAGTTCAGCAGCACGACGCGGCCCTTGAGGCTGGCGAGGTCGATGGTGCGGTGGTCGAGTGCAGTGCGGTGGAGTGGTGGCGCGGGACGATTGAGGAGATTTTTTTGCGCTGGGTGCGCGGGTGCCTGCGCCGCGGTGGTGAGAGATGCGGCGCAGAGCAGGAGCGCGGCGATTGCGGCAATTGAGCTAGTGCGCAACGGGGTAGCCTTTGGCGGCCCAGTCGGTGCCGAAGTCATTTTCGATGTAAAGGACTTTTACATTGGTGAAGCCAAGCGCGGCGAGTGTGGCGTAAGCGGGTCCGACGTTGGGGCAGCGGCCCCAGGGGCAGCATCCGCAGTAGAGGATGATAGGCGCGGATTTTGAGAGCGCGGCGACGCGGGCTTTGATGGCGTCGGCGTTGGGGCCGGTGTACTCTGCGCCGGGGATGTGGGCCTGCGTGTACATCATCTTTGAGCCGACTTGGAGTATGAGCGGCGGGTTGGCGGGCTTTTGCGCGAGGAGCGTGTTGAGCTCGGCGGGCGGGATGAGGTGGTCTGTGGGGATGTTGAGGGCTGTGCCGGATTGGGAGTGCAGTGCAGGAGCGATGAGGAGTGCAAGCAGGGTGAAGAGTTTGCGCATGGTGTGCCTCTGAGGTGATTGTAAATCCAGTTTTGACTCTAAATAGAAAAAGCCCACGCCGAGAGAAGTTGTTACATCGGCGCGGGCTGATCGATTGAAAGTGAGTGAAAAATTAAACATCCAAATTTCGCACATCGAGGGCGTTTTCTTCGATGAACTTGCGGCGTGCTTCGACGTCTTCGCCCATGAGGGTTGTGAAGATGGTCTCGCACTCGGCGATGTCCTCGAGTTTGACGCTGAGGAGTGTGCGGCGCTCGGGGTCCATGGTGGTTTCCCAGAGCTGGGTTGAGGTCATTTCGCCGAGGCCTTTGTAACGCTGCACGTCGTACTCGCGGCGGCCCTGCTCGATGACGTACTCGAAGAGCTCGCGTGCGGTTTGTTTTTCGACGGGCTCGCGATTTGCGCGCGAGGATTTTTTAGCGGCAGGTTTAGCTTTTACTGGTTCGCCCTTAGCGGTTTCGCCTTCGACTGCGACTTCGGCTTCGTCGTCGGTGGCTTCGGGAGCGGCCTTGGCGTATTCGATGAGGAAGGGCGGCTCGAGATATTCCTTGATCTGCGAGAACTTGGCCATCATCTGGCGATACTCGGGGCTGGAGGCGAGTGACCAGTCGACCTTGCGGTGCGCGCCCTGCGCGTCGATGAATTCGACGGACCAGGTCTGGTGTTCTTCGTCCTGCACGGGCTCGCCGACGGACTTGAAGAGGAACTCTTCGCCGACTTCGATGAGCGCCTTGCGGAGAGCCTTGAGCTTCTCGGGGACCTTGGTTGATTTTTCTGGTGAAGTGAAGTCGGCGCGGCTGGTGAGTTCGGTCTCAGCGAGGAGCTGCGTGACGCGCTCGTTGCGGATGCGCTTGTTGACCTTGTCGTAGAAGCCGATGTACTCGTCGAGGTGGCCGATGAACTTGGTGAGCGCGGGGCCTTCGATCTTGCTGGCGGCTTCGCCGTGGCGGACGATCATGCCGTCGGAGGCGCGCTTGACCATGACCTTGACGAACTCGCGCTCGTCCTTGATGTACTGCTCGAAGCGGCCCTTCTTGATCTTGAACAACGGCGGCTGCGCGATGTAGATGTTGCCCTTCTTGACCAGCTCAGTCATGTGGCGGAAGAAGAAGGTCAACAATAATGTGCGAATATGCGAGCCGTCGACGTCGGCGTCCGTCATGAGGATGATCTTGTTGTAGCGGATCTTGGTGGGATCGAAGTCGTCCTTGCCGATGCCGCAGCCGAGTGCGGTGATCATGGCGCGGATTTCCTCGTGACCGAGCATCTTGTCGTAGCGTGCCTTCTCAACGTTGAGAATTTTTCCCTTGAGAGGGAGGATTGCCTGGAAGCGGCGATCACGGCCCTGCTTGGCGGTGCCGCCGGCGCTTTCGCCCTCGACGAGGTAGAGTTCGCAGCGCTCGGGGTTGCGTTCGGAGCAGTCGGCGAGCTTGCCGGGGAGTCCGCCGCCATCGAGCGCGCCTTTGCGGCGAGTGAGGTCGCGGGCCTTGCGTGCTGCTTCGCGTGCGCGTGCGGCTTCAATGGCCTTGTTGATGATGCGCTTGGCGATGGGCGGGTTCTGCTCAAGGAACATGCCGAGGCGCTCGTTGACGAAGGCCTGGACGGTGCCGGCGATGTCGGAGTTGAGCTTGCCCTTGGTCTGGCCTTCGAACTGCGGCTGCGAGAGCTTGACGCTGACCACGGCAACGAGTCCTTCGCGGACGTCATCACCGGAGAGATTTTCTTTTACGTCTTTGAAGAGGCCGAGCTGCTGGCCGACGGCGTTGACGGTGCGAGTCAAGGCAGTTCTGAATCCTGACAGGTGCGAGCCGCCGTCGACGGTGTTGATGTTGTTGGCGAAGCTGAAGACGGTCTCAGAGTAATTGTCGTTGTACTGGAGGGCGACTTCGATCTCGACCTTGTCGCGAGTCGCTTCCATCATGATGGGTTTGTCGTGGAGGACGGTCTTGCCGCGGTTGATGTGCTTGACGAATTCGGCGATGCCGCCGGCGTATTTGAACTCGGACCTGCGTGGCTCGCCGGTCTTGGCGTCGGCGGTGCGCTCGTCGGTGAGCGTGATGGTGAGGCCCTTGTTGAGGAAGGCGAGCTCGCGCAAACGTTGAGCCAGGGTATCGTAGTTGAACTCGGTGACCGTGAAGATGGATTTGTCAGGGAGAAAGTGCACCTGTGTGCCGCGCTTCTTGGATGCGCCGAGCTTGCGGAGTTCGCTGACGGGGTCTCCGCAACTGAAGTCCATCTCCCAGGTGAAGCCGTCGCGCCAGATCTCGACGTTGAACTCCTGCGAAAGCGCGTTGACGCAACTGACGCCGACGCCGTGGAGGCCGCCTGAAACTTTGTAGGTGGAGGCATCGAACTTGCCGCCGGCGTGGAGCTTGGTGAGGACGACCTGGACGGCAGGCATCTTCTCGCCGTTGGGGAGGGTCTTCATGTCGACGGGAATGCCGCGGCCGTCATCGACGACGGTGATGGAGTTGTCGACGTGGATTGTGCAATCAATCTTGGTGGCGTACCCGGCGAGTGCTTCGTCGACGGAGTTGTCGACGACTTCGTAGACGAGATGATGGAGACCCATCTCACCCGTGGAACCTATGTACATGGCGGGGCGCAGGCGAACCGCCTCAAGGCCTTCGAGAATTTTGATGTTCTCGCTTGTATAACTTTTTTCGGGACCGTCGGGGGATGTGTGCTTGTTCTCGTCTTTTGCCATCTGGTCAACCTCGGGGGAGCCACCGTTTGTAGGCGAAAAACCGGCCTGAAAATGGGAAGCGCCGGATGCCGCTAAATGCTTGAGATAAGGTGGTTTTTCGCCCAGTTTCTAGCTTAATTTTATCATGCGCGGAGGGGTGACGGGAGGGTGCTTAAGGGGGCGTAGAGTCGCGTTAAATGACATTACAAACAATATCGTAATTTGCGTTAAAGTGCTGATATTTCCGTGCGAACATATTTTGATTGTTTCTATTTGTTTAGCAGGGATATTATGTAGTCTCAGATTGCGGTTTGGAGCAGTTAATTATGCCAATGTTCGAAGTTAGTACTTTATTGGCGGGGACGGAGTTCCTTGTCTCGGCTTTGGCATTGCTTGTTTTTTATCTAAGAGGCTGGCATAAGTACTACAAAGCGATGTCGGTGTACCTGGCGTTTCGCTTTTTGAGCGGTGTGGTGGTGACGCCGATCATCCTGCAACAGATCAAGCAATCATCGACGGAGACTCACTCGCTGTCACTGACCGTTTTCTGGATCAACTACATGATCTCGGCGGTGATGATATTTGGGGTATATGCGGGGATATTGAAATCGGCGTTTGCCGCGCTGCCGAAGCTTGCGCATATGGGGCGGGTTGGGTTCCAGTGGATGCTGTCGTTTTTTGGGATATTGGTGCTGGCGCTCTCAATTGAGGGACTGGGAAGCGGGCAGTTGCTTGCAGGATTGTTCAACAACTTCACGCATGCGATGTGCATCCTGGAGCTGTGCATGCTGGCGTTTCTGTTGATAGGGATGAAGGCGCTGCGCATCTCAGTGAAGGATGTGAGCTTTGGCATCGCGCTGGGCTTTGCGGTGCTGGCGATAACGAACCTGATGCACTCAGTGAACGGATTGCGTGAGTATTTTGGGGCGGCGACGCTGCAGCATATATACCAACTGGTGAGCCTTACGGCGCTTGGAATCTGGAGCGCTTATGCGGCGCAGCCAGTGAAGCGGCGTGAGCCGGTGCTGCTGCCGTTGCGTACGATGCTGCACCGGTGGAATGAGATAGCGAGCGCGATGGGACACAAAGAGACGAAGGTACTGCGTCCGCGTCAAGCGAGCTTCTTTTTGAAAGATGTGGAGAAGATAGTGGACCGCGCGTTTGAAGAGAACTTCAAGTAAGATCAGCCTGAGCTGAGAAGACCCCTTCAAAAACCAATTCAGAGAGCGGCATTCTGCTGCTGGGGACGTCGCGTTCACGGTAGGGGTCGGGGAGCGTGGCGGAGTCAGCGCGTTTGCCGACTGCGATGGCCACGTGGACTTCATAGCCGTCGGGGATGTTGAGCTCCAGCTTTGCGAGTTCGCGATCGATGCCGGCCATGACGTGAGTGTTGAAGCCTTTGAGCGTAGCCTGCAAAGCAAAAAAACCTGAGGCGGTGCCGGCATCAAAAACATGCATGGGGAGCGGATGAAGCTGGCCGGAGTTGGGCGAGCGGCTTTCAAGCTTGGTGAGCAGAAAGACGAGCGCCGCGGCGTGTTGCGCCCAGACCTGGTTAGCGGGCGCGAGAATGCTGACGAATCGCTGCCATGAGTTGGAGCCGCGGAGCGAGTAAACGAATCGCCAGGGCTGCGAGTTGGAGGAGGATGGCGCCCAGTGTGCGGCTTCGAGCAGCGTGTGCAGTTGCTCGACTGAGATTGGTTCGTCGGTGAAGGCGCGCGAGGACCAGCGGTCGAGGAAGATTTTGTCGATGGGGTGGCCGCTGGTTCGTTGTGTTGTTGCGCTCATTACATCACCTCTTGGTTACGCTCATTTGATGCGTGTGGGCGTGTGCGGGATGCAAACCGAGTGGAGACGCAAAAACGCTGCGCTATGGGAGTTACCCCTGAGGCGCAGCGTTGATGTGTATTGGAAAATCTAAAGCGTAGCTTATGCTTCGGCGATGGGCTCGATGGAAGCAAAGCGGCCATGGTTGCCACGGTCGGCGAACTTGACGCGACCTGTGACCTTGGCGAAGAGCGTGTCATCAGAGCCGCGGCCGACGTTGAGGCCCGGCTTGATGCGTGTGCCGCGCTGGCGGACGATGATGGACCCGCCGGTGATGACCTCACCAGCGAAGGCCTTGACGCCAAGGCGTTGCGCGTTGGAGTCGCGCCCGTTAGTAGAACTGCCTCCACCTTTTTTATGTGCCATTGTCCTGAATCCTTCCTCAGGGGCTGAAGCCCCGTCAATCCTTGCTTAGTGTTGCGGCCCGGCTAAAGCCGTGCCCTGATACAAAACTACTTTGCGTCGTAAGTTTTGCCGTCGGCCTCGATGGCCTTGATGCGAACTTCGACGAAATCCTGACGGTGGCCCTGAAGCTTTTTGTACTGCTTCTTGCGCTTCAGGTGGAAGACGAGAATCTTGTCGCCGCGGCCTTCGCGAACAACCTCGGCTGTGACCTTTGCCTTGGCCGGCTTGGTGATGGTGCCGGGCTCGCCGGAGACAGCGAGGACATCGCTGAATTCGACGGTAGTGCCAGCGGTATCGCCCTCGGGGTTCAGGGTCTCGATCTTCAAAACATCTCCCGGTGTAACGCGATACTGCTTGCCACCGGTGCGAATGACTGCGTACATAAATCCTCCAGAGCGCAAAAAATGCGGCGCTCACACAAACCAACAGAATGCTCGGGCAGAAACTTGCTACACCGCCGGAAATTGCGAACCACTCAAGCCCCGTGGAATGAGCTATTCAGCTCGACCAAACGCGGGACGAGTATCCAGCCGCACGGCAACAGGCAGGAACCGCCAAACTAAGATAGTTTATCGGGTTTTGAGTGCTGGGTCAAACGGAGGGAGAGGCGAAAGGCTAGATTGCACTGATAGTTAGGCAAAATTTGCTGGTTTTTTGGTGGATGGGCAGGGCGGGGAGTCACGGAAGACACTTATTCATAACGAGAGGCTTAGTTGGACGCCCCTAGTGAGCAAAGCCATACAGATAGTGTTGGAGAAGAGTGCGATTGTTGAGAGAGCACGGGCCAGAGTGAGAAGCACCGCACGTTGACTTTACGGCTTCCGGATACAGTACAGCATTTGTACATAAATTCTATTGAGGACGCGGTCGAGTCACCCAACCAAAGCACCGGAAGAGACGACTAAACCATGAAAAATTATGACCGCATTAACGCGTTGCCGCCGAAGGGCATTGAAGAGAAACACGCACACATTATTGGTGGAGGCATTGCCGGGCTTGCAGCGGCGGCGTTTCTTGTAACGGATGCACAGATGCCGGCGGGGAATGTGACGGTGTATGAATCGCTGCCGCGCGTCGGCGGGTCGATGGATGCAGATGGAGATGCGGCGGTTGGTTATACCAGCCGAGGCGAGCGCGAGCTGGAGGCGTTTATGGAGTGCCTTTGGTATTTGTGCAGCAAGGTGCCGTCATTACAGACGCCGGGGCTGACGATACTGGACGAGACTCATCAGGCGAACGAGCGCGAGCCGATTTACTCACATTTCAGGTTGATGGAAAAGCAGGGGCAGTTGTACGACTACACAGGCGAGCTGATGTCGCGCCACGATGGCAAAAGAATGCTGGAGCTGTTTATGACGCCGGAAACAGAGCTCGAGATGAAGACGGTGATGGACTGGTTCAGCGCGGAGTTTACGACGTCAGTGTTTTGGCTTTGTTGGAGTTCGATGTTGGCGTTCCGCGATTATCACTCGTTGATAGAGGTGAGGCGCTACATGATGCGGTTCCTGATGGCCACGGCGGGAGTCACGCATCTGGCTGGGATACTGCATACGGAATATAACGAGTACGACTCAGTCATCAAGCCGATCCTTGTTTGGTTGCAAGGCCTGGGTGTGAAGTTCAGCGTGGGAACGACGGTCAAGGATATCTCGGTAAGCGAGACGAACGGCGAGACGATAGTGACCGGGCTGGCGGTTGAGGACGCGAAGGGGATGAGAGCGCTGAAGCTGACACGCGATGACCTGGTGTTCTTTACCAATGGGTCGCTGACACAGAATGCGACGATGGGAACGTCAACGACGCGGGCGCAGTTTAATACGGAGCGCACGGACCGCGGTTGCTTTACGCTTTGGGAGAGTTTGGCGGCGCGGGATGCGAAGTTTGGCAATCCGGCGGCGTTTATCTCAGATGTGGACAAATCGAATTGGATGAGCTTCTTTCCGACGATCACCGATGACCCGACGTTTTTTGATTACATGGAGAAGAAGACGGGGAACAAGATCGGCACGGGCGGGGCGATGACGATCGTGGATTCAAATTGGAAAATAAGCTTTGTGCTTTACGGCAAGTACTTTCCGAATCAGCCGGAGAACGTGAATGTATTTTGGGCTGATGGACAGTGCAGTGAAGTGAAGGGCAACTACATCAAGAAGACGATGCAGGAATGTACGGGAGCGGAGTTGTTTGCCGAGCTGCTTTACCATTGCGGACTTGAAGACAAGATGGAGTCGATACTTGCGCACAGCAATATTTCATCATGCATGATGCCGTACATCACGAGCCAGTTTACGCCGCGCAAGATAAGCGACCGGCCGAAGGTGATTCCGCAGGGTTGCGTGAATCTTGCGTTCATCGGCCAGTTTGTTGAACTGCCGGGTGACGTGGTGTTTACGGTGGAGACGTCGGTGCGCACGGCGATGATGGCAGTTTGGGGATTGACAGGGTTGGAGAAGCCGATGATCCCGATGCATGAGCCGATCTATGATCTGCGTGTGTTGGCGGCGGCGATGAAAGCGACGATGGGGATAGAGAAGTTTGATCTTTCGACGTTGCCGACGATAGTGATGTCGAGCCCATCGGTACATCAGATGGTGGGCTTTCTGAACGAGATGCCACAGCCGGATCTGTAAGGGGCTTGATGGAAGTTACTTAGCGCGTGTGAAGATTCGCAGTTGTCGGGAGGATTTTTGCCTTCCAATTGGAGTACATTTTTAGATGTATGGAGGTAGGCCTGTGCAACTGCGAGTCAACGATAAAACAGTAACCGTGAATGCCGCTGCGGATACACCGCTGTTGTGGGTGTTGCGCGAAGAGCTTGGTCTGTTGGGCGCGAAGTTCGGCTGCGGGATGGGAATCTGCGGCGCGTGCACGGTGCTGGTGGATGGTCATGCGACGCGTGGTTGCGTGACGCCGGTCGAGACTGTTGCGGGCAAAGCGGTGACGACGATCGAGGGGTTGAGCGCGAACGGGAACCATCCGTTGCAGAAGGCGTGGGACGAGCTCGATGTGCCACAGTGCGGATATTGCCAGACGGGA
>CAIMNN010000380.1 GCA_903842845.1 uncultured Acidobacteriaceae bacterium
AGCCAAAGACTATGTTGTCACCGGCTACGGCGTGAGTAAGGGCATAGCGCAGTGAACCTGTATCGGCTACGTTGTCGCTGGTGTCAGTGACTGTCCATGTTGTGGCATGAGCGCTGACAACAGAGAAACTCAGCGCGGCGAGCAGGATGAGCAGCGTGAGCACTCCGCGCCGGAGCAGGCTCTTGCTTCTCGTTGAGCTATCTTCCCGCGTAAAGGGCTGGGCGAAGAAGCCGGTCAAGGCAGGGGTGGAAGCTGCGGATATAGGGTTTGCTGGTGAGCAAAGAACGGGCATGGCTGTAGCGTCTCCTCGTGTGTGCATGGAAATACAGATTGATTGGAGGGGTCGGGTGGTGAGCCCCAGACGTTGCTGACCAATATGTTGCTCGGGATCGTGAATTGTGACAGGAAGTGAGATGAATTCCGCGGATATATTGAATAGCAACGAAAAGTGTGCGAACCGTAAAAGGTGGTTTATTTCCCGCCGAGCCAGTGCGGCAGAGTGATATGGAGTTGGTTGGGCAGAAGCGTCGTCCACCACCCGACGCGCAATCCGTAATAACGTATGGCTAGGTAAACGGCGGCAGCGGTAACCAGGAGCAGAAGGAAGGTCGCCAGCCAGCGAAGTCGCATGGCGGCCATCTCGTGCCGGTCGAGGCGAGTCCGGCCGACATTGGTCGCAAAGTCGACCCAGTTGCGGTCTTCCTCATACATCTGTCCGCTGGCTGCGTAGGCCTGGTTGTAACGGGCAAGCCACTCGTCGGCGTCGAGCCCGATGACGGATACGTAACCGCGGACGATGCCTTTATTCAGGATGCCGCCCGGCAGCTGATTGAAGCGCTCCTGCTCAAGCGCTATCAGGTGACGCTGGCTTATCTTTGTGACATTGGTGATCTGTTCGAGGGAGATACCCCGCGATACGCGTTCCGTCCGCAACTGCTCACCAAAGTTGGCCATGCCTGAGCCCCGATTTTGTAACGATAAATTGCTGCTCTTTGCAGGGTAAAGTAAAAATTCAAGCAAACGTAGGTCATTTGTGATGTTTTGCCGTTTTTGCCCTTCGTGCAGGGGCTGATAAAGTTGAAGTAAGGCAGGCCGCGCCACTTCTTCGGTCCTCTATAAGCCCTGAAAGCAGCCAAAAGAATGAACAAGCTCGTATTTGCCAATCTACTGCACCGCCCGGTCCGGTCGCTCATCAGTGTTTTTGCCGTCGCCATTGAAGTGGTGATGATCCTCTCCATCGTGGCCATCATGATGGGCCAGGTGGACGACCAGAAGGAGCGCACCAACGGAATTGGCGCTGATGTGATGGTTTGGCCGAGCAACGCATCGATGCTGAACGGGATGGGTGGCGCGCCGATGCCGATAAAGAACGCGGAGGCGCTGCTGAAACTGCCGCATGTGACGGTGGTCTCGGCGGTGAACCAGCGGACATCGATGACCGGCGGCGGGCTTGAGGTGTTGTTTGGCGTGGACTACGCGACCTATAACGCGCTGCGCCCATTTGAATTTGTTGAGGGCACACCGTTCCAGAAGGCGAATGACGTTATCATCGATGACATCTTTGCGCGCAGCGGGCAGGGCTACCATGTCGGCGACACGCTCAAGGTGCTCAACCAGCCGTTCCATATCTGCGGAATCGTGAAGCACGGCAAGGGCGCGCGCAAAGTTCTGCCCATTGAAACCATGAACACCATGCTCGGCGACGAAAATCACGCCTCGCTCTTCTATGTGAAGGTCGACCGGCCGGAGAATGTCGATGCGGTGCGGCAGGAGATCCTCGCCACCAAGGGCTTCACCGAGAACAAAGTCCTCACCATGCAGGAGTGGACAAGCCTCATGAGCCCCGAGCATCTGCCCGCCTTCAACATCGCCATGAACGTCGTCATCTCCATTGCCGTTATCGTCGGCATTCTGGTTATCTTCCAGTCCATGTACACGGCGGTGCTGGAGCGCACGCGTGAGATCGGCATCCTCAAATCAATGGGCGCGTCAAAGACCACCATCATCACCGTGGTGTTGCGTGAGACTGTGGTGCTGGTGGTGCTGGGCGTGATCGTGGGCATCGTGACGACATACGGAATTCGTGAGTTTATGAGCGTCAAGTTCCCGACGCTTTACTTTGAGATGACGAACGAGTGGCTGGTGAAGGGTGCGGTGATAGCGATAGTCGGTTCGATACTCGGCGCGCTCTACCCCGCAACCATGGCCGCACGCAAAGACCCCATCGACGCACTGGCATACGAATAAAAATCAGCAGTGCAAAATCAGAAAGGGCGGGCCATTTGGCCCGCCCTTTCTGATGCAATCAAGCAGTAGTTTAGAAATCAAACTTCATGCCCAGCTGAACCTGACGCTGAGTGTAGCTGAAGTTCGAGTTGGAGTTGTTGACCGTGCCGAAGCCGGAGGCTGTGATGCCGGAACCGGTTGGCGGGTTGAAGACCAGCGAGTTCTGCGGCAAAGGCGTGCCGCCAATCGACGAGCCGGCAGCGGTGATGCTGTAGGCGGTCGTGTTCATGCCCGTGACGTTCTGGTGGTTGATCAGGTTGAAGGCTTCGCCGACGAACTCAAAGTTGAAGCGTTCGTTGATGCGGAAGTCCTTCTGGAGGCGCACGTCGAAGACGTACGTGTCAGGCTGAGCGAAGCTGTTACGACCGAGGTTCGGCAGCCAGGTTGAAGTGCCCGTACCGTTCAAACCGCTTGAGTATGGCTTGTAGAGCTTGCTTGAGACGGTCGCGTTCGGCTGCTTGCCGCTCACGCCGGCAGAGTAAGGCAGGCCCGTTTGCCAGGTGAAGATGGGGTTGAAGTGCCAGCCGTTGGTCAGCCGTCCAGCGTAGCCCTTGAGCAGATTGGGGCTGGTGAACAATGCCCACGCAACCACGCGGTTGGGTACGTTATAGACCGACTTGCCATAGTTGAGCCGCGGGTTGGCATAAGGGTCGTACCAGTTGTTCGTGCTCGGCGATGTCGACTCGTTCTGGTTGTAATCCAGTGCGTGTGACCAGGTGTAGTTGATGTCGAACTGCGCATACTTGTTGCCGCGGTTCTCAAGGTTGAGGATCATCGCGTTGTAGTTGGAGTTGATGTTGCTGATTACCTCGGTGGCCGACCCGTAGTTCGCATCCAGATAGCTGTTCACGCCGGCAACGCTGCTGGAGTAAACATTCGACGCAATGGTTGTGCCGCAAGCAACAGGTCCGCAATTGGAGCCTGACGCGCTGCCCGTGGCATCGACCACTGTGAGTGTACTGGTATAGGTCTTGGTCGGGTCGAGGTTGACGTTGAGGAAGTTGGGCAGATGCTGGCCCAACGAACCGTTATACGTGGCCGATGCAACCAGACCCCAGGGCAGTTCGTGCTGGATGCTGAGGTCAAACTGCTGGATATCCGGATTGCGGAAGTGCTTCTGGAAGAAGTCGATGCTCGGGGTCGGGAATGCGCCGGTGCCTATGACCTGCGGGAATGCCGGAACCGTCGAGCTTGTTGCTTTTCCGAACACTGAGGAGATGGTGTACTGACCGTTGGGTGTGCCGCTGGCCAGATACGTGTTCAGGATTGTCGCGTTGACGACGCGGCCAAAGTACAGTCCCCAGCCAGCGTGCACAACAGTCTTGTTATTCGAGAATGGCGACCAGGACAGACCAATGCGCGGTCCGAAGTTTGTCACATTGTTGGGATGGTTGCCAACGGGATACGTGGTGTCGGACTTGGTGGTGAAGATGGCCGTATTGATCAGGCTCTGGTAAGGCGACGGAATGTGCTCGTACTCGTAGCGTACGCCGGCGTTCAAGGTCAGATTGTGGCGCAGCTTCCAGTCATCCTGAAGGAAGAAGCCATAATCCCAGGTACGCAGCGCGAACTCAGGCGAACCAAAGCCCTGTGTAAAGCCGTAGTAGCAGGGATAGGTGCCGAGGCCGTTGTAATTCTCTGAGCTGTCGCAGGTGCCGCTGGGCTTGAGGATATCCGCGAAGAAGTCAGAGAAAGTGGTGTACGTGAAGACACCGTTGCTCTCGTACAGGTTGTTGATCTTGTCGTGGTTGCGCAGCACATCGAAACCAAACTTGAAGTTGTGCTGCTTCTTGGTCCAGATGGCGGTGTCGCCCAGTTGGCTCTTGTACTCCTCAGGATAAGCAGCGCGGAAGCTGTAGTAAGGCATGCCGGCCGTGAATCCATAGTTCGTCGAAGTGGCATTCGTGGTGCTGCCGAAGATCGAGAGCTGCACCGGTGTGCCGGTCGTGTTGTTCAGGTACTTGCTGGTGAACGAGGACCACGGCTGCTGGCCTTCATCGTCGAGCTCGCGTCCGTACTGGAAGCGGACCTCATTGCTGAGGTTGCTGTTGACCAGGCTGTCCAGCTTGATCAAGCCGTAATCCAGCTTGACGAAGTCGGTACCGAACGTGTCGAGGGCGTAGTTGTTCGAGGTCTGCGTCTGCACGCCGCCCGGTGAATCCCAGCGCTCGCGGTGATAGAGGATGCTGAGGTGTTCCTTCTGGTTGATCTGCCAATCAAGCTTCGGCGTGTTGAGCACTTCGTCGCCGGTACGTGGAACGACCGGGCTCACATCGTCATAGAGGCCGGGGCCGCTGAGACCAGTGACAGATGATACGGCTGTGCCGAAGAGCAGTTGGTCATAGTTGGCAGCCGCGGTTGCATAGTTGCCCCCGTAAACGCGATAGGCAAGAGCGCAAGCGAAGATGTCGCCCTGGGTCGCAGTCTGACCGCTGGGAGGTGTGTATGTTGTTTTGGAGGAGGTTGCGGTACAGCTTGAACCCGTCGGAAGCGCAAGGTCAGCCCACTGTCCAAAGAACACACCTGGATTCGATGGCTTTGAAACGCCGGGGAAGTTGCGCTTGTACTGGTCAAATGCATAGAAGAAGAAGAGCTTGTCGTGCAGGATGGGGCCGCCGATGCCAAAACCCCAGCGCTTGCGCCAGTCCTTGGCCTTGAAGGGATTGGTTGCCACCACGGGATTGCCGCCGCCTGTGGGGACGGAGACGCTGGTGAGTGTGGTGAACGGGTTGAACGCGCCCCAGCCGTTGTCGCGGTCGTAGAAATAAGCCTGACCGTGGATGGTGTTGCCGCCGCTCTTGGTAACGGCGTTGAGCACGCCACCGGCCGCGCGGCCGTATTCGGCGGAGTAAACGCCGGTGTTGACCTGGAACTCGGCGATTGCGATCTGCGACGTCGAGTAGCCTTCACGGGTACGGCCACGCTCTTCAGAGAAGTAAGCCTGGTTGTCATCAGCACCGTCGATCTCAACGGTGTTCAACAGTGTGCTGATGCCGCGAAAGCTGATGAGGCCGAAACCGCTGCCATTGGCCACGGCGCCCGGCGTGAGCAGTGCGAGGTTGGACCAACGACCGCCATTGAGCGGCAGGTCGACGATTTCCTTGGCAGTGATGGTCGAGGAGATATCCGCCGACTCCAGCTTGATGAGCGGTACTTCATCGGAGACGATGACACTCTCTTGTACCGAGCCGGTCTTGAGCGCGGCATCAACCTGAGAAAGTCCGCCGACGGTTACAGCGACATTCGACGCCTTGTACTCGCCGAAGCCCTTTGCGTCGATCTTGACCGTGTAGATGCCGGGGGGAACAAGTGCTGCCTTGTAATAGCCCTGGGCATCGGCTGCAACCTTGATCTCGGCGTTGGTGGCGTCGTTATGCAGCACGACCGTTGCAGTCGGAATCGCAGCGCCGCTGGCATCGGTCACGGTACCTGCAATTGCGCCTTGCGTTGTGGATTGTGCGTGGATGGATGCGGTGATGAGTAAGAAGCAGATGGTAAACGCTGCTCCACTCAGTATTCGCGTCGCTGTATGAATGAATTTCTGCATGGCTCTCCTTTGTGAACTGATAATTGTTCAATTGAAAATGTGATACTTGCCCGTTCAAATAATGGATTGATACGGTTGCTGGGAGCCTCCGCTAAACTGCGCTAGCGCAAACAAGAGAGCTTCCAGCAAAAAATTGAAGTACCGAAATGAAAATATGCTCAAACGGTATCAACACTGCGATTTTTTTTGAGTACTTGTACTTCTATTTTGTCAAAGTACAGTTGAACGATTAGTGAACAAGCGGAGAACAGAATGTTACAGGAAAATGAATCTTGACCTGCACTGTAATAGCATTGAGGATATTGATGTGAAAGGCTCGCAAGAATGCACAAGTACAGAGGGTCCATCGAGTTGGCGATGCTGCTCCTCATCCTTGGTTTTGCACTGATGCATGCGCTGCACCTGGGCGCGGATTTCCCCAACGGCACCCCCTGGCATGACGATTACGCCAAGTACACCGATGAAGGCTGGTACGGGAATGCGGCTGTACGCTGGCACTTGAGCGGACACTGGTATGTGCCCGGGGATTTCAATCCTGCGCCGGCGGTTCCGGTGTGGCCGCTCCTGGAGTGGGTACTCTTCTTTGTGACCGGCGTGAAGATGGAAGCGGCGCGTGGGCTGGCGGTCGGCTTCTTCTTTTTGAATTTGTTTCTGAGCTACAGGTTGATGCGCCGCGCTTCAGCGCGGTGGGCCGCGCTGTTGGGGCTCACGCTGCTGGTCACAAGCGCCTTCCTTTACAGCTTCAGCCGGTTGGCAATTTTGGAACCCATGCTGACGGCGCTGCTGCTCACTGCGCTGCTCTTCGCGCTGAGCCTGGGAAAGCGGGCTCATCCGGTTCGCTGGGCGGTGGGCATCGGGTTGCTCCTCACGATGATGCTGCTGACCAAGACTACGACGATATTTCTGTTGCCCGCAATCGCATGGGCCGTCGTGCAGCCGCTCTGGCCGGATTGGCGCAGGGCGATGAAGCTGCTCTTCATCTCGGGCGTGAGTTTTGTGGCGAGCTTCGGCGCGTGGATGGGATTCATTGCATCGCGTCATCTGCTGGCCGACTACAAATACTTTTTCTTCATCAACAAATATGAAAAGCCGCCGGAGCTCTACTGGCCGCTCATCAGTTTCTGGTGGAGCTTCCACGGCGCCCTGTGGTTTGACGTCTTCCTGGTTCCGCTCTCGGGCGTGTTGTTACTCATGGCCTTCGCGGCGTGGCGAAACAAATTGAACGGCGCATGGGCTAGAACCTGGCTGGGCAATCCGCTGACGGGAATTTCATTCCTGGTGCTGGCCGGTTACATCGGCTTCATGACCATCCAAAACCATCCACAGGCGCGGTACTTTGCCGTGACCGCGTATTTCTTCTGCATCCTGGTGGCGCAGGGCGTTGAGGCGCTGCTCAGCGCCAAAGGCAGTACGCGCGCTTTGGGCTGGCTGGCGATGGGCGTCGCGGCTGCGGCAGTTTGCCTGAACGGGGCATGGACGGCGCGCTTTGCGCTGCATCCCACATACACATACCGCGATGCGGCCGTGGCGCTGACACACTATATTGATGAGCACCCGAACGGAAACCGCCTGCTGGTCTCCATCAGCGCGGATGAGATCCGGCTCTTCACCCGGCTGCCTGGCCTTTGCGACGATTTTGGAACCATGCCACTGGTGCACAAGATGGCGCGCTACCAACCTGGCTGGTACGCGGCATGGAACGAGATCGACCCCGGCGCGCTCGAAGACTTGCACGTCAATTACTCGCTCGAGCAGGTGGCACAGTTCCCGGCGCTCGACGACCCGGACCGCAATCTGCTGGTGCTCTTCAAGTTGCATCCACTGCCCGGGGGCCAGCCCCGCGAGGTTATCGGCACAAATTTGCAGCAGCCGCTCCCTGGCGACAAGATTGGCATTCCTGTCGAGTGAAGTTGCCAGGCAGTTATTTGAAAGGTGCTGTGAGCGATGGTACTTTTGTGCGCAAAAACCGGTTACCCAAAGTTAGCCTATGTTATAGATACAATTGATTTAGCACTAAGAACACAAATACTCTTAAATTGGGTAATGGTATGATTGAGCAAGTTGTCCCCATTTCCCAATTCTTGGAGCGGGTACGTCATCCAGTTTTAGTGTGGCCGGAGGAGAACGCATGTTGATTAACTTGGTAAAACGCCTGACTGGAGTGGTGGTCGTGCTGTTGTTACTCGCCGGAACAATGCTGCTGAGCAGTTGCGGCACAAGCGCGCCGATCAGTATCAATTTCTCGACTACTTCACCGCTTCCCGCAGCGACGGCCGGTGTCAAATATTCAACCCAGATCAGGGCCTTTGGCGTAACCGGACCGCCGACGGGCGTTTACAACTTCACTTTGATCTCAGGTAGCTTCCCCGGCTACAACGCGGGCGCAAACGGTACGCTTCAATTTGCAACGGTCAACACGACCGGCGTGAACGATACTTCAGTTGCGGTTATCTCCGGTACACCGGCGCACTCGGGAACGTATACATTCACCGTGCAGGCGACTGACAGCTTGAAGAAGCCCACAGTGGCCAGCGCGGAGTACACGTTGACTGTGAATCCGTAACCGCTTCAATATTCAGTAAAGTGAAAAGCCGCAGCCTTCGGGCGTGCGGCTTTTTTATTTCGCTTCCGGCTTTTCAGGGCTTGCGGACTGCTCGGGCTGCACAACTTCACCGCCCTTCAGCTCTGTCGGCAGCGCGTTCTGCACGGTGTTGCTCACCAGCAGAGTGATGCGGCGGTTGGACGGGTCGTCGGGCTTTTTTCCGTTGCGCGGCATCTGGTCGGCATAACCGCGGACCTGTGTCACCTGGTTGGCGCGCACGCCATCGTCTTGCAGCAGCCGCCGC
Source organism: uncultured Acidobacteriaceae bacterium (assembly GCA_903842845.1). Lineage (GTDB taxonomy): Bacteria > Acidobacteriota > Terriglobia > Terriglobales > Acidobacteriaceae > CAIMNN01. The sequence goes on from CAIMNN010000380.1 coordinate 8,680, forward strand.
GCGGAGTTTGCTCGGTCGGCCGACAGCTCCCAATTGCTGTAGTTGGCATCGCTTGAATATTGCACCGCGTCGGTGTGGCCTTCAATGAGCAGTGTGTTGGGCAGGGTTTTGAGTTCGGTTGCGAGCAGTTGCAAAAGCTCCTGTCCGTTCTGGCTCAACCGCGCGCTGCCGAGCTGGTAGAAGGTTCCGTTCTTGTCTTCGATGAGCTCGATGCGCAAACCTTCCGCGGTGATGGTTATCTCAATTTGCTTGGCCAGTTTTTGTAGTTGCTTGTTGGCCTGAATTTCCTTCTCCAGCTTTTCCTTCAACTCAACAATTTTCTTGTCGATGAGGCTCGGCGTCTCGCCTTCGCCGGTGCCGGAGACGGTTGTGCCAAGTTGCGAGCCGGTTCCTTTGGGGTCGTTGAAGTATCCAGCCACTGCCTTCTTCACTTTTTCGCTCGAGCTCAAAAGCCACAACACGATGAACAGCGCCATCATGGCCGTGACAAAGTCGGCGTAAGCCACCTTCCACGCGCCGCCGTGATGACCGCCGTGGCCGCCTTTCTTTTTGATGACGATGATGGGGCGTTGCTTGTTGTTCATCGCTCACCTTAGCTTGCGGGTTCGCCGCCGCCCTTGCAGGCCTTTTCCATTTCAAGAAAACCAGGCCTCAGGTGCGATGGAATGGCGCGCCGCCCCATCTCGATTGAGATCATCGGCGCACTGCCCTTCAAAAAGCCCAGCATGATAACCCGCAACACATGCAGATACGCGTTTAGGTCGTCAGATATTTTTGTCATGTTGGAGGCCAGCGGCCCGGCGACGCCATAGCAGAGCAGTATGCCGAGGAATGTTCCCACCAGCGCGGCTGCGACCTTGTGCCCAATCTCTTCAGGCGGGCCGCCGATTGCGCCCATCGTAATGACGACACCGAGCACGGCGGCCACAATACCCAACCCAGGCAGCGCGTCGGCCATTGTGCTCAGTGCGCTGATGGGCTGCGATGCGTCGTGATGATGAACCTCCATGTCGAGCTCCATCATCTGGTCCATGTCGAAGGGTTCAACGCCGCCAGTGATGGCCATGCGCAGTGTGTCGCAGACAAAGTCGCAGATGTGATGGTCTTTGAGGAAGTCAGGATATTTTTTGAAGATGGAGCTCTCATTCGGCTTTTCTACGTCCATCTCGACGCTGAGCAGGCCTTCCTTGCGGATCTTGTTCAAAAATTCAAACATCATCTTGAGTGTGTTCAAATATCGGACCTTGTTGAATTTTGAGCCGCTGAGCACGCTCATCAATCCGGAGAAGATGCCTTTGAGAATATGCGTCGGATTGGCGACGAGCAGCGTGCCCAGGGCCGCGCCGCCGATGATGAGGAGCTCGGCCGGTTGCAACAGCACGAGCAGATGGCCCTTCTCCATCAGGAAGCCGCCGACAACTGCACCAAGAACGATGACGATACCTATGATGGCAAACATGGAGCTCCTCCTCTGGCATGGGTCACATGATTGCCGCCGGCATGGCGGCTTGCCTGCATTGCATGTTTAGCGCGGTCGAGCAGTTGCGCCAGCTCCTCGCCGGGCAGCGCCTGTGCGTCACCGATGCTGACTGTGACCGAGATGCGGTCGCCCCACCAGCGGAAATCCGCAGTGCGCGCAAGACCGACGAGTGTGAAGGCGTGCGAGGCGAGCTGCTCGGCGGTGCGCTCATGCGAAATGATGAGGAACTCGCTCTCTTCCCACCGGCCGATGAACTCATTCGGATGCAGGCCGAGCGCGAGAATGCGTTCCGTCACGTCCAGCATTCCGGTGAAGGCCTGCTCGCCGTGCGTGTGCTTCACCTGCTCGCCCTGGTCGACGCTGATCCATAGCAGCCCAAGCTGGTCCGTGCCGCGGCGGAATGACTCCATTGCGCCCTCCAGCCGCTCTTCAAGGTCGGCGCGGCTGTGGCGGAGTTGCTCGTTGAGGTTGCGGTCGTCGTGCGCAAGCGCATCCAGACCGCGCGTGAGATGAAACCCGACGGCCATGCCCATGCGGCGGCCGAGTGAATCGCGCAGCAGGCGGGTCTGCGCCATCACCGCTACATCTTTCAGGTCCTGATGACGAAGATGCACGACGCCGCTGTGAGAGGGCTCGTCCTGCGCTTCACCACTTACTGGAGCGATGAGCGCCTGCAACGCCTCGGGCAGCGGACGCCCCACCAGTTGCACTGCCGCATAACCGGTCAACGAAACTGCTTCACGGTTCCAAAATGCGACACGCAAGTCCAGATCAAAGACAGCAAAGCCTTCAGCCAGGGTGTCGAGCGCGGCTTCAAACAATTCACTTCGATCAGCCTGGGACATTGTGCATCTCCACTGCACACATCGGCTTCAGAGGGGGTAACATTAGTACATAGGCTGAGCAACACAAACTGCTTACCTTTTGAATGACTTTTAGTCCATTTGATACAGCAGTAGATGTACCAAGGGAATACCCTGTCTGATCGGTTGGGAGGGTATATACTTTGTTGCTGGGCCTGTCACAAAGAGAAGGAAGTGCAACTAATTCCTCGAAGATGGGTCACAATCTGTATTGCATTTGCACACTAATGCAAGTGCGCCTCCGAAAGTGCCGATAGAGCCAAGGAGGGCAGCATTCCAGAGTTGGGCGACGGTTCCGCCCTTGGGGAGTGAAGACAAATTCTTTTTTTCGCCGTGCGAAAGCCCGGCGGTTTGCGAGGCGTAACAAAATGAAAAAAATTATTCTGGCTGACTCTCAAGCCATTTTTAGAGCCGGGACAGCAAAGATCCTGGCAGCTGACGACGACTTCCGCATCATTGCGCAATGCTCCGACCTTGAGCGTATGCAGCATGCCGTTAACACCTTTCCAGGCGCCATTCTGCTTTTTGCCTCGTCACTCAAACCGGATTTTGTGCGCTTGAAGATGATGCTCGAATCATCCAAGGGCCATGGTGTTGTGATCGCCGAAAGCGATGAGCCGGCCAACCAGTTTTTGCAACTTGGCTTTCGCGGCGTGGTCTACCGCAGCGTCAGCGGAGCAGCACTCGTCGAGTGCCTGCGTCGCGTCGCTGGTGGTGAAGTCTGGCTCCCGCCGCAACTCGTTCAGACCGTCGCCACCGAAGAGGATTGGGTCGGCCAGCGCGTGCGCGAACGGTTGACGCCAAAAGAAATGAAGATTGTCGCACTCATCGTCCAAGGCTGCAAGAACAAAGAGATCTCATCGCGCCTCAAGACCACCGAGCAGGTCATCAAAAATTATCTGCGCTCCATCTACGACAAAACCGGCGTCAGTGACCGGCTTGAGCTCGCCCTCTTCATCATTCATCATCGCGTGCTCGCCCAAGCAGCCGCTGAGGTCGGCAGTCGCATCGAAGCCGAAGAGATCTCCGCTGCGGCAAGCGAAGTTGCATAAGCCGGAAATTTAATACCGCAAGTGATAACAAGTCAAAATAAGGCTCCTGATGGCTCAGGCGCCTTATTTTTGTTTGCACACACAGGCTTTAAAGCTCTCAGGCGTAGTGTTCGTGAAACCGCAGGAGTAGCCTGACCACACCGGAACGAGCGCTGGAACGGATGCGCCTATCACCTTGATCGAAAGCCCCTTGCCGAAGTTGTTGATGTAAGAGCGGCTCTCTGCGGTTTCACCGGCTGAGTCGGCAGTCAAGCGGGCGATGAGGTGTGAGAGCGAGCCGGGCGTGAAGTCAGGCTCGTGAAATGACTCGGTGAATTTATATTCAACATTCCAATTTGCATCAATGCCGGTTTTGTTGCTGGCCATGTAGACGGTGTAATCACGCAACCTGGCCGCGGCCGGATCGATTGCTGAAAAGGTAAAGGATGGATTGTTGCCGCTGACCGGCGTGATCGAAGGCACTATCCTGATGGGCACGCCTGCGCTGGCGTTACCAAGAAGCGCAAACTCATCCATGTGCGTGTGGCCGAAGAGTGTCAGTCGCAGGTCGGCGGCATGCGACATGAGCAGGTCGGCGAGTTGTCCAGTGGATAAATAGGCGGCGGCTTTGCTTTCACCCGTGCAAAGCGCTCCCAACTTTGAAAGCGAGCCGGATGCGTTGATGGTCGGTGGCAGATGCCCCATCACCCAGACCTTCTCGTGCCGCTTGTGCGCGCTGTCAAGTTGAGCCTTCAGCCATGCGATTGTTTCGTCTGCGCCGCGCTGGTCGTGTTCGTCGGCTTCGCAGTCGGCGTAGTGTGTCATCAGAAAAATATCATCTATGACAAGCAGTCGCGTCTTCTGCATCGGCGCGCCCATGCGTACGCTGTAATAGCCTGCGGATGAGTATGTGGCAAGCGCTTTCTTGCGCTCGGCTGCGCTGATGCCGGTGAGCCCCTCGATCACGGATAGCGCTGTAGCTTGCAGGAACTCGTCGTGCAGGTCCATGCGGTTGTGATTGCAGCGCGAATCGTTGTTGCCGAGTGCGATGTAGACAGGAATCCCATTGAACGCGGCCTCCACCTGCTGGATCACAAAGTTGGTGGTCTTTTCAGCGAACGCGGCAGAGAGTGATTCGTCATCGCTGGTGGACTTGGGCAGCTTGAGCGCGGCGCGATAACGGCAATCCAAATTGTGAACAAGCAGGTCGCCGGTGACGGTGACATAGACCGGGTGCTGTGTGCGCGATGCAGCAAGTGCGCTGGTGAACAGCGCGTACGATGAGTCCTCGGCTGTTGAGCCTTTGTAGTTGCACGCCGATTGAACTGCTGCAAAATCCTCAGCCTGGGTTGCGGATGCGGGCGCTGAAAGTATGGCGGCCCACTTTGATGGTTCCGCTTCAACCAGTGCAGGCACCTTGGCGGGATCGTGAAACGGGTCAAGGTGAATGTCCGATAGCATCACAACGGGAACCGTGTGCGCCGGTTGCTGCGCGGCAGTGAAAAAAACGGCAAGCGTGAAAAGCATCAATAGAAATGTAAGGCCACGGTGTAAGCGCATATGCGGCTCCTTTGTTTGTCAGATTAAAACATGGATGGGCTTGGAAAGATTGCAGCCTGATTAGATTTTTCATCGAACAAATAGAAAGGCCGCACCGAATTCGGGCGCGGCCTTTGTTGTGAGTGAGGAGGTGATGCTTACAGCTTCTCCGCCACGCTCTTTGCTTGCGTAAACAGGTAGAGGTAATCCGGCCCGCCCGCCTTCGAGTCAGTCCCGCTCATATTGAACCCGCCAAACGGATGCGCGCCAACCATCGCCCCCGTGCACTTGCGGTTCAAATACAAATTGCCCACGTGGAACTCATTCCGCGCAATGTTCAACTTGTCGCGGTCGCTTGAATAGATCGCGCCCGTCAAACCATACTCCGTGTTGTTCGCAACCTTCAGCCCCTCGTCAAAACTCGCCACCTTGATGATCGCCAGCACCGGCCCAAAGATCTCTTCCTGGCTTATCACCGCATCCGGCGCAATATCCGCAAACACCGTCGGCTCCAAAAAGTGTCCGCCATCAATGTCAACAACCTTGCCACCGGCCACCAGCCGACCTTCCTTCTTGCCCGTCTCAATGTACTCAAGCATCTGCTCAAGCGCAGCCTTGCTGATCACCGGCCCCATATTCGGATTCTTCGCCGGGTCGCCCACCGTCAGCTTCGCAACACCCTCCCGCACCCGCTCCACAAACACGTCGTACACCGGCGCTTCAACTATCGCCCGCGAACACGCCGAGCACTTCTGCCCGCTGAATCCAAACGCCGCCGCAACAACCGCGTCAACCGCCGCGTCAACGTCAGCGTCCGCGCACACCAGTATCGAATCTTTCCCGCCCATCTCTAAGATCGTCCGCTTTATCCAGATCTGCCCCGGCTTGGTCCGCGCCGCGCGCTCATGAATGTCCAACCCCACAGCCTTCGACCCCGTAAACGCAATGAACCGCGTCTTCGCGTGCTCAACAATCGCGTTGCCAAACGTCGCGCCCGACCCTGGGCAAAAATTCACCACCCCGTCCGGCATCCCCGCCTCTTCCAGCACCTCAACAAACTTCGCCGCAATCGTCGGTGAATCGCTCGATGGCTTCAGCACCACCGTGTTCCCCGCAACAATCGACGCGCTCGTCATCCCCGCCATGATCGCAAACGGAAAATTCCACGGCGGAATCACCGCGCCCACGCCCAGCGGAATATACAACAACTCGTTCCGCTCACCGGGGTATTGGATCGGCGTCGTCGCCTTGCTCAGCCGCAGCGCCTCGCGCGCGTAAAACTCCAAAAAGTCAATCGTCTCGCCCACATCCGCGTCCGCCTCGGCCCAGTTCTTGCCCACCTCAAACGTCAGCCACGCGCAAAACTCAAAATGCCGCTGCCGGATTATCTCCGCCGCGTTGAACAGCAAACTCGCCCGCTCCTCAACCGTCGTCCGCGACCAGGATTCATAAGCCGCCAGCGCCGCCTGCATCGCCGGCTCCGCATGCTCGATCCCAGCCTTCTGATGCACACCAACCGTCTCCGCCGGCCGCGCCGGATTGTGCGACTTGATCTTCCCCTCGGTCTTCACGCGCCGCCCGCCAATCACCAGGTCGTACTCGCGACCCAGCTCGGAGCGCACCTTCGCAAGCGCCGCTTCCATCGCCCGCGCGTTCTCCGGCGTTTTGAAATCTGTGAATGGTTCGTTTTTGAAATTGCCCTCAGGCTGACGAATGCGAATAGATGTTGCAGAAGTTGTCTTATTCATGGCAGTGGTAGTTTAGTCGACTCGCGCCAAGGCGGCAAACCGGCGCGGTCACACTGCGCGGGGACTTGCGTTGAATTGCGGACTAATTTAGTCTTACTTATACCCGACCTAATCAGTCGTATATCTGGAGGCTTCCCCTTGTCCCCCCTCAAGCTGTTTTGTTTCAGCGTCTTGCTCTGCTTTCTGGGCGTCGCAACTCTCGCCGCCCAGGAGAAGCCATACTTCGTCACCTACACCCAGGACCTCGAAGAGCCCGGCAACCTCGAGATCGAAACCAAAACCGCCATCGCCCGCCCCGACGCCTCCAACCGCTTCGCCGCAACCGCCCTTGAGTTCGAGTACGGCCTCCGCGCATGGTGGACCACCGAGCTCTACCTCGACGGCCAAACCACCGCCGCCGACTCCACCATCTTCACCGGCTTCCGCATCGAGAACCGCCTCCGCCCGCTTAACTCAGAGCACATCATCAACCCAGTCCTTTACGTCGAGTACGAGAACATCACCGGCGCTGACAAAACCATCATCGAGGTCGTCGGCCACGACGGACAATCCGACCTCGCCACTCCCAACGCCGAGGCGCGCAAGGAGCATCAGCACGAGGCCGAGCTCAAGCTGCTCCTCTCCTCAAACCTCCGCCACTGGAACATCTCCGAAAATTTCATCGCCGAAAAAAAACTCCGCCACGCGCCCTGGGAGTTCGGCTACGCCATCGCCGCCGCCCGCCCCATCCGCGCCGCATACGGCCCGCGCGAATGCACCTTCTGCGCTGAGCGCTTCATCCTCGGCGTCGAATCCTACGGCGGCCTCGGCAACACTGACTCGCTCACGCTCCACGACACCTCGCATTACGTCGGCCCCACCGCGCAATGGCAGCTTCCCGGCGGCATCAGGCTCACCTTCGAGCCCGCCTTCGGACTTACCGACTCAAGCCTCAACCGGCTTTACCGCGTCGGCGTCGCGTATGAGTTTGAGCACTTCGGCCGCCGCTTCAAAAAGGAGGCGCAATGAAAATTTCTTTGGCTTCAGCTCTTCGTCCTGTTTTGTTCGCAGCTCTGCGTTTTACGTTCTTGGTCATGTTGCTTGTTAGCTCGTCGGCACTCGCCGCGCAAAACGCCGCCAACATCGCCGCCGGCAAGCGCCTCTACCACGAGCATTGTGAGCAGTGCCACCGCCCCGAAGCCCGCGGCGACGGCGCTAAACGCCCCGCCCTGCGCGACGACACCATCGGCGTGATCTCCGACGCCGACCTTGAAAAGTTCATCCGCAACGGCGACCGCCGCAAAGGCATGCCCTCCTGGTCCGGCCTGCCCCTCGAACAACGCCAGCAACTCATCGCCTACCTGCGCTCGCTGAAATAACCCAATCTGTGCAATCTGTGCCCCGTTCATCGCAGTTTTATTGCGATGAGCGGGCGGGAAATTCTCAGAATCATCAAAAAATATGATTGATTCAACGAATCTTGACTGCTTTTAGTGGACCTCGCAAACGAGCCGTCCATTCCGACTCGATTTCAACCGTTCCACGAACACCAGTCATATAGTGATTGAAACTGCTCCAGGGATAATCCCCAGGTGATTCAACCAAACCGCGCTTCACCGGATTTCGATGAATATATTTTGATGATTGCGGTGCGCGCCGATTCTCCACGGATATTGCTGTCATAGTAACGCTCCTGCCAGAATCTTGCGTCTTGACCCTTCAGCTTGCGCGATGTCATTTGCTTTAGAGATTTGAGAAATTGTGCCAGAACAATCTGTGGAGGCTCATTCATCAACATATGAATATGCTCAGGCATCAAAACATACGCATAAATTCTTGCATTATGACGCGCACGAGTTTGCTCCAGTATTCCTTCAATAGCTTCCTTTGCCCCCGGCGCGTTCAATAATGGTAAACGGCCATAGCAACTGAAGGTGATGAAGTGTAGAGCAAGCGCTTCTTGGAACCGCTTAAGTCCCGTCGGCATGGGTTAATCATAAGACAAGGTAATTAGGGCGTTTCGTAACCACGTGCTACGCTGGAGGGCGCATGGTTACTGGTTCAAACAGTGTTTTTAGTTGTGCGGCCAACTTTTTGCGGGGCCGGAAGTGCGTTTTTTGCGGCTCCTTCCGGGTTAGCCGCACCCGTCGCGGCTACCTGAAGTGCCAGAGCTGCGGATTGCAAAAGAGTTTGAAAAAGCTGCGCCGCGAGATCACTATTCTCCAGGGCTTCTATCAGCAAGTGCCCGCCTATCGCCTGGCCGGCGATCTCGAAGTGGACATCAAAGTGGTCACGCGCGTCTATCAGCGATTGCGTCAGATCCTCTTCCACGTCGCCGAGCTCGAAGGCATGGCCAACAAATTTTCCGGCGAGATCGAGATGGACGAGTCCTACTTCGGTGGCCGGCGCAAGGGCAAGCGCGGGCGCGGCGCTCGCGGGAAAAGCATTGTTTTTGGCCTATTAGAGCGGGATGGACGCGTTTAC